>LNEA01000592.1 GCA_001464855.1 Rhizobiales bacterium Ga0077530 | reverse complement strand
AGGGAGTGGATCGTGAAAGCGGGGAGCGCCTTCGTCAGCACGTCGAGCAGCAGGACGACGAGGAAAATCGCAGCCGTCGCGATCGCAAGCAGGCCGTACAGCTTGAAGCGCGCTTCCGCGCGATAGCGGCGGCGCACCGCGGCCTGAGCCTCCGGCGACGTCGTGTCGTGGCGCCTGCGAGCGGGAACGGGGATCGGTAGAGCGGCGGTGGTGTCAGTCATACTGCTCTCGATATCTGCGCACGATCTGTTGGGCGATCATGTTGAGGACCAGCGTGATGAAGAAGAGCACGAAGCCGAGCGCGAACGCTGCGAGCGTCTTGGCGCTGTCGAATTCCTGATCGCCGACGAGGATGGTCTTGATCTGGACGGTGATGGTGGTCACGGCGTCCAACGGATTGAAGGTGAGATTGGCGGCGAGGCCGGCCGCCATGACGACGATCATCGTTTCGCCGATCGCACGGCTGATCGCGAGCATGAACGCGGAAACGATGCCGGGCAGCGCCGCTGGAAGGACCACCTTCTTGATCGTCTCGGATTTCGTGGCGCCGAGCGCGTAGGCGCCATCGCGGAGGGACTGCGGCACCGCGTTGATGACGTCGTCCGAAAGCGACGAGATGAAGGGGATGATCATCATGCCCATGACGAGGCCGGCGGCGAGTGCGGACTCGGAGGCGACATCGAGGCCGAGGCTCTCACCCCAGCCACGAATGTAGGGTGCCACCGTCAAAGCTGCAAAGAAGCCGAGGACCACCGTCGGAATGCCAGCCAGGATCTCCAGGATCGGCTTGGCAAAGGCACGAAAGCGTGGCGTCGCGTACTCGGAGAGATAGATCGCCGAGAACAAACCCAGTGGTCCGGCGACAGTGATGGCGATGATCGTGATCAGCAGCGTGCCGGTCAGCAGCGGGATGAAGCCGAAAGCGGTCTTGATGTCCCCTTGGTCGGCGCGCAATGCCGCTTGCGGATTCCATTCGGTGCCGAACAGGAATTGGCTGACAGTTGGACGTCCTTTCAGCGCGGGATCGAAGAAGAACCGATAGGTCTCCCAAACGACGGAGAAGACGATGCCTATCGTTGTCAGGATCGCGACCAGCGCGCACAGCATCAGCACGACGGTAACGAACCGCTCGAACATGTTTCGGGCGCGGAACGCAGGACTGATGCGAGACAGCACGACGACGAAGAGGATCAGACCGAGGCCGATGCCGAGCGCCATCACGGCGCGCTGGCCCCATGTGAAGATACTATGATAGTTCGCGGCAGCGTCGCGCAGTGCAGGCGACGGCTCGCCGGTCGGCTGGCCGGCAAGAATATTTCCCACGTCGCGCAGAATGACGCCGCGTTGCAGCGGATCGCTGGCCAGCTCGGGTGGGAAGAATGTGTAAATGCTCGAGGTGGCGAACTGCTTCACGATCGGCATTCCGATCATGTAGATCAGCACGGCCGGCACCATGAAGGCCACCGCGGCGAGCATGCCGTGATAGGCCGGGAGCGAATGAATCAGTTGCCCGCTGGAGGTTTTCAGCGCTCTCGCGCGGCGGGCGGCCAGGACGTATCCGCCGACGACCAGACACGCGAGCGTGAAAAAATATACGGCCGTCATTGGCGAAATTCCTGAGAGGTGCAGAGCGGCCGGATTTTAGGGGATTGGTCGGACGCATGCGACCGGGAGGACCGCTCCCAGGTCGCATGGTCCATGATTGTTGCGCCTTAGTTCATGACGTCGGTGGCGCCGATCGGCTTCATCGCCTTGGCTGCCGAAGCAACCTTGTCGGCTTCGGCCTTGGGAAGTGCGACCAAGCCCTTGTTGGCGAGGTAACCGTCCTTCGACATGGCCTTCGACGACACGTACTCGGCGACGAACTTGTCGATGCCGGGGATGACGCCGACATGCTGCTTCTTGGCGTAGATGAAGAGCGGACGGGCGCCCTTGTACTTGCCTTCGGCGATCGCATCATAGTCCGGCTCGACGCCATCGATCGCGACGCCGCGCAGCTTGGCTGCATTCTCCTCGAGGAACGAATAACCGAAGATGCCGAAGGCAGTTTTGTTCGCCTCGAGCTTCTGGACGATGACGTTGTCGTTCTCGCCCGCTTCGACGTAGGCGCCATCCTTGCGGATCGACTTCCAAGCTTTGTCGAAGGCCTTACGGTCGGACTTCTTCAGAGCCGCGAGTGCCGGAATTTTCTCCGCGCCGGGTTCCATGAACAGCTCGTGGAAGCTGTCGCGCGTACCCGACGTCGGCGGCGGACCAAGCACTTCGATCTTGACGCTCGGCAGCGACGGATCGATGTCCGACCAGCTCTTGTACGGATTGGCGACGAGCTTGCCATCCTTGTCCGGAACCTGCTCCGCAAGGGCGAGGAAGACCTGCGCCATCGTCAGCTTGATGCCGGGGCCTGCCTTGGACTGTGCGATCGTCAGGCCGTCGATGCCGACCTTGATCTCGACGATGTCCTTGACGCCGTTTTTCTGGCAATCGTCGAACTCGCCCTTCTTGATCGCCCGTGACGCGTTGGTCAGATCGGGATGACCTTCGCCGACGCCGGCGCAGAACAGCTTGAAGCCGCCGCCGGTGCCGGTCGACTCGACGACCGGGGTCTTGCCACCGCCGGATTTGCCGAACTGCTCGGCAACCGCCGTGGTGAACGGATAGACCGTCGACGAGCCGACAATCCGGATCTGGTCGCGCGCCGATGCGGCGCCGGCAAAGCCGACGATGCCCACAGCAGCCATCGCTGCCGCGGTCGTGATGAACTTGGTGCTCATTGTGATCTCCCAGACCAACAAAAAGGAGGCCGGCCCTCTTGCCGTACACCTCTGCGGGCCCCTTGGCCCTGACCAGACTCCTAGCCCATGGGCATAATCGTTTGATGACAATGTAAAGCGCTGTAAAATATGTAAAATATTCGGGTTCTTGGATTCCATGGATGGGAGGGTGAAGCGCCGCCAGGAGAGACTGGCGAGCCCGCTGGAGATCCGATCGAGCACATCTGGTCCGCTAAGCGTCCGCCGCCGTTCACGTAACCGCAGGAGCGGTCATGACATTCTCGGGCGACGGCAGTATGGATGCGGAATGCAGTGTTGGACTGGAGACTGAGGCACATGGCGGCGACTCTAGGCGACGGCGATCCCGCGGCGACGGTGCTCGCCCGTCTCGCGGCGACCATCAAGGCGCGCCGCACAGCAACCGCGGATACGTCCTACACGCGACAACTGCTCGATGCCGGCGTACGCCGTTGCGCGAAGAAGCTCGGCGAAGAGGCGGTCGAGGTAGTGATTGCGGGTCTCACCGAAAATGACGAAGCGTTGAAAGCAGAATCGGCAGATCTCCTTTATCATTTGCTGGTGCTGCTCGAAGTGCGCGGACTGGCGATCGACGACGTGCTGGAGACACTGGAGCGCCGCATCGGCACCTCTGGCATCGATGAAAAGGCCAGCCGCAGCCGGAAGGAGGGCTGAGGCGATGCGAGACGTCCTGCAACAGGAAGAGCTTGCCGCGCGCACGGGCGTGCAGTTCTCGCCCTACCGAACCTTCAGTCGCGAGGATTGGGCGCGGCTGCGTGCGGATACGCCGATGACGCTGGTGCCGCGTGACCTCGCGCCACTCTCAGGTCTAATCGAGGAACTGTCGGTCGAAGAAGTCGAGCAGATCTATCTGCCGCTGTCGCGACTCGTAAACCTGTACGTAGCGGCTTCGCAGGAGCTGTACTCAGTCACGTCAAAATTTCTCGGACGCCAGGGCCGACGCGTGCCGTTCATCATCGGTGTGGCCGGCTCGGTCGCGGTCGGCAAGAGCACGACGGCGCGCGTCATGCGGGCGCTGCTGGCGCGATGGCCGGATCATCCGCGCGTCGATCTCGTCACCACCGATGGGTTCCTGTGGCCGAACCACGAGCTCGAAGCGCGCGGCATCATGCACCGCAAGGGTTTTCCCGAGAGCTTTGATCTTGCGCGACTGTTGAACTTCCTCGGCGATGTGAAGTCGGGACGCGAGAAGGTCGTGGCGCCTGTCTATTCGCATTTCCACTACGACATCATTCCGGGCCAGCAGGTGATCGTCGATCGCCCCGATATCCTGATCGTCGAGGGGCTCAATGTGCTGCAGCCGGCGCGGATGCCGAAAGACGGCACCGCGATCCCGTTCGTGTCCGACTTCTTCGATTTCTCGATCTACATCGACGCCGATCCGACGGTAATCGAGGCGTGGTACGTCACCCGCTTCATGCGCTTGCGCAACACCGCGTTCCGCGATCCCGCCGCGTATTTTCACCGTTACGCAAAGCTCACGAACGAGGAGGCGCAGGCCAAAGCCCTCGAGATCTGGAGCGGCATCAACAAACTCAATCTCGAGGAAAACATTCTCCCGACGCGCCAACGCGCCCGCTGCATCTTGCGCAAGGGAGCGGATCATCGTGTCGAAGGCGTGCTGCTGCGGCGGTTGTAGGCCAGTGCAAGGCGAGCGGAGGTGTTCAGTCCTTGGCGGGCGTCGCGTGTTTCACCAGTCCGAGCCAAGTTCTGTAGGCGGCCGAGCCCTGACGCATCGCGATTGCCGCAGGCGGCAAACTCATCGCGGCTTTGGCCATGCGGGCCTGCATGTCGAGATTGGCCATGGCCATCTTGGCGCCTAATAGTAGCCATGGGCCGGCGAGCGCGAGCGGGTCGAACACAGGTGCGGTTGGAGCGGGCGGAACCACACTCCTCGAAGAGGCAGTCGTTGTTTTCGCGCTAGAGGTCGCGAGCGGCGCAACCGCGGTCTTAGGCTGATACGGCGCGTCGGGTTTCGCGGCTGGGGCCACTTTGCCGACCTTCTTCGGCGCGGCAGCAAGGAGCGGGGCGGCGGCGGGCACTGTCTTCTCGGGCGCTGCCCGGCGCTTGCCCTGCGCAACGGCTACGGTCCGCTTGGCGGACGCCTTGATGGGCGCAGACTTCTGAGACGAAGAATTCTTGGCGCGCGCCTTGGAGCGCGACACCGTTAGTTTCGCCTTTTTCGCAGGCGGTGGGGCCCGCTTCGCGGTCTTGGTCTTGGCGCGTTTCGTGACAGCCATCGGAAATCACCCCTATGCGAGACGAACGGCGTGGACCGGACACAAATGCGCACAGTCATTCGCCCATTTATGTTGCGATGCACAACAATAGCGCAGATGCATCGCTTTGTGTACGGATTTCTCCACGGGGCGTGCCTATGCAGCCCATGATTGGACAACGGGTGATGAGCGCTGTCGTTCCGTGTGAGTCTTCGTCGCCGTTGTCGGAGCGGCGCTAGAGACCGCGGGCGGCGACGAGGGCCGCGAGCGAGGTTTCGGGACGCGCACCCATATGGCTGATGACCTCGGCAGCCGCGAGGCTGCCGATATGGCCGCAAATGTCGAGCGGCCGGCCGGCGGCATAGCCATAGAGGAAGCCCGCGGCGTAGAGGTCGCCGGCACCGGTCGTGTCCTCGACGTGACGGATTGGCGCAGCCGGAACGCTCGCCGCCTTGTCGCCTTTGAAAATCACCGAACCTTTGGCGCTGCGCGTGAGAACCGCGATCTTGGCATCGGTCTTGGCTTGCCGCGAGGCGTCCTCGAACGATCTGGTCTGGTAGAGCGCCATGATCTCGGATTCGTTGGCGAACAGGATGTCGACGCGCTCGCGGATCAGGTCGATGAATTCGACGCGGTGACGCTCGACGCAGAAGCTGTCGGAGAGCGTCAGCGCGACCTCGCGACCGGCCGCACCTGCAATTTCGGCAGCACGCCGGAAGGCGTCCTGCGCGTCCGGGCGATCGAACAGATAGCCTTCGAGGTAGAGGATGCGCCCGGAAGCGACGAGATCAGCGTCGACGTCACGCGGGCTCAACTCGGGGCTGACGCCGAGGAACGTGTTCATCGTGCGCTCGCCATCGGGCGTCACGAGGATAAGCGAGCGAGCGGTGGGGGCACCGCCGGTCGACGGTTTGGTGTCGAACGCGACGCCGGCCGCGCGGATGTCATGAGCGAAAATCTTGCCGAAGTCATCCTCGGCCACTTTGCCGATGAAGGCGGATTTGCCGCCGAGCGAGGCAATGCCGACCATCGTATTGGCGGCCGATCCGCCTGAGATCTCGACCGCCGGTCCCATGACCTTGTAGAGGTCCGACACGGCATCCGCGTCGACCAGTGATGAATTCGGGCTTGGCGCGGGCAATGATGTCGACGATGGCATTGCCGATACCAACGACGTCGTACGCGATCTCGGCCATGGGTGGTCCCTCCTGCGGCGTGCGGCTGGACTATCATTGACCAGCGGTAGGCGGCAAGCCGACTCGCGGGGTTATCCGGATCGGGCGCGCCCAGTTGCGGCGCCGCCCTGGCTGCCGGCGATGCGGGCAAGCTCCATCAGCAGGCGCTCGGCATGGGCGTCTTCGAGGGCGGAGCTGCTCCGCGCGGCCAGTGCGCTCGCCCGGATGCGGGCCAATGCCGCCGCCAGTTTCGGGCCGGTCCACCGCCGGCATTGAGCCTCGATCGCGGCGCGGCGCTTGAAATGGAGGGGTGGACGGATCTGGCGGAGTGCGTCGTCCATGCTGCGGCCGGCGTCGATGCCGGCGCGAATGCGATGGAGGCGGGCAAAATGCCACTGGACCGCCGCGATGACGGATTGGGCGCCGTCGCCGGCCGCCATCAGGCGCTGGCAACCCGAGACCGCGCGGGTCACGTCGCCGGCAGCCGCCGCATCGACGACGCGCTCCATAGCCAGTTCGGAGGCGTCCCCGACGATGGCATCGACGGCGTCGGCGTCGATCGTGCCTTGTCCGGCGGCGTAGAGGGCGAGTTTCTCGACCTCGCCGCGCGAGAGGCCGCGGTCGGCACCGAGGCGGGCGATCAGCAGCTCGCGAGCGTCGGGTGTGATCTTCAGTGCGTGGCCGGCGAGCACCTCGCCGACCATGGTTTCGAGCGATTGGGCGTCGTCCGCGAAGCAAGGGATCGCGGCAGCGGTCGCGGATTTTTCGAAGACCTGACGCGCGGTATCGTCGGCACGCAGGTTACCACCCTCGACGATGAGGATGCCGGCGAGCGGCGGACCCGCGAGCAGATCCCGCAACGCCGCGCCGGTCAGTCGCCGGCTGAGGCTCGTGCGCACGATCTTGCGGCCACCGAACATCGCCATCGTCAGCAGCTCGGTCGACAGGCGCTCGCTATCCTGTTCGAGTTCGGGCTCGTCGATGCGCACGATCTCGCCCGGCGGGCTCTCGCGCGCCGCCAGCGATTGCGCGAGTTTCACCGCCCGTTCGCTCACGAGCCCGACGTCGCTCCCATAAATCAGGAACGCGACGAGCGTGCCGTCTGGGCGCGTCAGCACGGAATTGGC
>LNEA01000591.1 GCA_001464855.1 Rhizobiales bacterium Ga0077530 | reverse complement strand
TTGGCCGATTTGGTCACCAGCGCCCGGATGGCCGCGCCGAGGGGAATGGTATCGCCTGGATCGAGGTCGAGTTTCGAGGGCGGCACGGCGGCAGCCTGCGCCGAGATCTTGATCGAAGTATTGGCGTCGAGTTTGCCGGCCTCGATAAGCTCGAAGACCATGTAGAGCGTCATCATCTTGGTGAGCGAGGCCGGATAACGGCTCACATCGGCGGACTGGGCGTGGAGCACGCGGCCGGAATTTGCGTCGATCATGAAGGCCGCATGGCGACCACCATCGGCCTGCGCCGAGAGCGTGTGCACCTGCGAGTATCCCCCGCCGGCCTGAAAGCGCGTTCATAGCCTGCTACCCGTCTACCGCGCCAATCTGACGCGTCTGGCTCCTGCGGTCGGCATGGCCCTCAGCCGCACAAGCTCCCCTCATTCATATGTTCAGTAGAACATCGTTTTAGGGCACCAATAGGGCGTAGAACCTCGACCATTGGAGCACCCTACATGACCCAGCCTTGCGCCCGGTGAAGTCGGTTGGGGCAATTTGATCGGCTTTTTATCTATCCAACCCGGGATGTCGGTTGCGCGTTCAACCCGGCGCAATGGTGCGATGCAATATTTTGGTTGACATATTTGTGCAGCGCACCTAAGTCATGGGGGTGCCGCAGTGAGACGACCCGTGCGCCCCCAATTTCAAGCCGCGACTCTCCTCCCGGTTTTTGCCCAGCTGTGAAGGAATGCCCTGATGATTAAATCTTTCGAAGACATCCAGAAGCTCAGCCAGTCGAACACCGACACCGCCATGCGTATGATGGGTGAGTGGAGCAAGGGTTGGCAGACGATCGCCACCGAGATGACCGATTACTCGAAGCGCTCCTTCGAGGAAGGCACGGCGACCTTCGAGAAGCTCCTTTCGGCCAAGACGATGGAGCAGGCCTTCGAAATACAGTCGAGCTTCGCCAAGAAGGCGTATGACGACTATATGCAACAGATGTCCAAGATCGGCGGCTTCTATAGCGATCTTGCGAAGGACGCCTACAAGCCGATCGAGAAGGCCATGTCGGCCCGCCGCTAAGGCGCTCGACAGACCGCTGAAACTGGCGCCAGTCGTGGCGCAGGTAAAAGGGGGCGCACCACAAGTGCTGCCCCCTTTTCTGTTTAGCGGTTGCTCGTGTCCGCGCCATCAGTCGGGGATGAGCCCGCCGTCGACGTTGAACGATTGTCCCGTGACATTCCGCGATTCCGGCAAAGCCAGGAACACCACCATATCGGCGATGTCCTCGGGTTCGTTGGCGCGTCCGAGCGGCACGCCGGCCACGGCTCGCTTCTCAACGGCCTCGATGCTGAGCCCTTCCTTCTCCGACATGATTCGCACGATGTCCTGATAGAGCGCGGTGCGCACGATGCCGGGGCAAACCGAGTTGACGTTGATGTTGTGAATGCCAAGCTGTTGCGATGCCGTCTTGGTGAGGCTGATTACCGCGCCCTTGCTCGCCGCATAAATTGCGTTTGAAACGCCCGGAAATCCTTTCCCCGCCACCGACGCGATATTGATGATGCGGCCGCTGCGGCGTGGAATCATTTCCTTCGCAACGCGCTGTAGGCAGAAGAAGACACCCTTCGCGTTGACGCGGTGGATGCGGTCCCAATCCTCCTCGGTCAGGTCCATGATGTAGGCGCGCCGCGTCACGCCGGCGTTGTTGACCAGGATGTCGATCTGGCCGAATGCGGCCATCGTCTCGGTGACGAGGCGATCGATTTCCGGCACGCTGCCGAGGTCTGCGCGGATCGCGAGTGTTCGCGCGCCGAGCTTACGAAGTTCGCCCGCTGTTTCCGCAAGCGTCCCCTCATTGATATCGACGGCGACGACAGTCGCGCCTGCTTCCGCCAGCGCCAGGGCCGATGCCTTGCCGATGCCCTGGCCGGCGCCGGTGACGATTGCGACATGATCGGTGAGTGGCGTTGTGGTGCGTGCCATGGCGCCTGACCCTTCCGTTAAATTGCTTCCTCCGCGCGGATCTTGTGCCCGTCGCACGCCATACTGGCACGCGCGGTGGCGTCGAGCCATATCTCGCGCCCGCTTCACGGCCGCATTTGATGGCTCACTCGATCATGATTTGCTGGGCCAGTTCCTCGGCGGCGGTCAGCATGGGATAGTGTCCGGTATCGAGCTCGAGCCACCGACCGTTGAGGCGCTCGGCGGTACGCCGCTGATGGGCTTGCGGCGGGTTGGCGCTGTGGCGGCACCAGATCACGGTCGTGCGCCATGTCTGATCCCAGAAACTGTCGAGCTTGACGGGCGCCGTCATCGCGGCGATCGGGTGAAGGCAGTAGCGCTCTAGCGTCCACGCGCGCGTCACTGGGTCGAGGTCGGCGAACAGTCGGTCGGCAGCGTCCGCGCGCGACGGGCCGGTCGCGACGTCGGTCGTCTCGACATTGCGTCGCGTCACGATGTCTGGCAACGATTCGCCGTCCAGCAACGCCAGTGCATCCGCGAAGACGATCCGGCCGATGCGTTCGCGTGCGAGTTCCGCCACGCGGCACAGGACCATGCCACCGGTGCTCGTGCCGACGAGGACGACGTCGTGAAGATCCTCGAAGAACAGCAGGTCAGCGATCTCGGCGGCATGTGTCTCGGTGGTGATGCCTGGCCGAATGTGATGGCGGCGCTCGGCGCAACCATCGAGCGTCGGCGCCAGCACGCGATGGCCGGCTGCGCGCAATGGCGCCGCCACCTGTTGCCAAATCCAGCTTCCCTGATACGCGCCGTGAATGAGAACGATGGTCGCCATGGGGTCGTCTCCTCGCTTTTTGATTTTTTTAGCGCACCCGATAGCGGTCGACGGCTTCGGGATCGAACGTAAAGCCGAGGCCGGGACGATCGGGCACCGTGGCATAGCCATCCTTGATCTGGATCTGCTCGCGGTAAAGCCGTGCCGTCCACGGCATGTACTCGACCCAGTTGGTGTTCGCAAAAGCGCCGAGGATCGACACGCTCTGCTCGGTGGCGAGATGCGCGACCTTGACGAACTCGCTGACACCGCCGACGCGGCCGAGGTCCGCCATCCAGATGTCCGCCGCGCCGTGCGCGAGCATCTCGCGAAAGCCGTAGCGGGTCGCCTCGGTTTCGCCGCTCGCGAGCGGCGTGTCGATCGCCGCTGCAACCCGTGCCGATCCGCGATGGTCATAGGGCGGCACCGGCTCCTCGAACCACGTGAGGTCGAACGCTTCGAGCTTGCGGCCAAGGCGGATCGCGTGATCGGCGGTGAAGCCTCGGCTCGCGTCGCACATCAGCGACACCTTCGGTCCGATCGCCTTGCGCACCGCCGCGACGCGCTCGATATCCTCCTCGATGTGCTTTTTGCCGACGCGCATCTTGACGCCGCCGAACCCTTGCGCGATGTAGCCCGCCGCTTCCGCCGCCAGCTCATCCGGCGTTGCCGAAAGCCACAGGCCGGCGCTAGAATACACGGGTATTCGCTCGTGTGCGGCGCCAAGCATGTGCGCCACCGATTGCCCGAGCGCCTTACCCTTGGCGTCCCACAGGGCCGTGTCGATCGCGGCCAGCCCGAACACCGTTACCCCTTTGTGACCCAGGAAATACAGCTCGCGCCACAGCTTCTCCCACACTCGCTCCGCATACCGGATGTCCTCGCCCATGATGCCGGGCTTGAGGCTCTTGACCATCGCCTCCAGAACTTCGATGCGCTTGCCGCCGTTCGTAAAAACGAAGCTCTCGCCGGTGACGCCGATATCGGTATCGATGAACACGAGCACGCACGCGACGCGGTCGTTGCTGACGCCGCTCGAATTGAGCGTCGGCTTCAACAGCGGCAGCTCGACGATGATGGTCCTGAGATCGGTGACGCGCATTGAGTCCCCCTAGACTTTTTGTTGCCGAGATCGCGTACGGCTTCGCGCCGCCACCTGGTTCCCTTTCCCCGCTCTTTGCGGGGAGAGGGAGAAGTGAGGTCGGCCTTCGGCCGCTACAGTAGTCCCGAACTCCAAATCCCAAAAGGCGGGGGTTTGGGGGTGTGCCCGATCGCGGCGCGGAGCTGAGGCCCCGCCCGCTCAGAGGCTGCGTCTTGCGCCGCGCTCTCGAAGCCCTCTTCACATACCACTGCGATGTGGGGCACGATGCCGGTCGGCGGCCGAGCCGCGACCATTGGAGGATATGCGGCATGAATGTCGTGTCACGCGCGCGCAACAGCACGCTGGAGGAAGCGCTCGCGGAGGCGCGGGAGCGGTATGCTGCGGCGCGGCCGGAGAGTGCGCGCATTCATAAGCGGGCACGCGAAGTCCTGCCAGGGGGCAACACGCGTTCGGTGCTGTTCTACACGCCGTTTCCGACGGCGATGGCACGCGGTGAGAGTTGTTATCTGGAGGATGTCGACGGTCACCGCTACGCCGATTTCTGCGGCGAGTATACGGCGGGACTGTTCGGTCATTCCGAGACGCGGATCCGATCGGCGCTGCACGCGGCGATCGATCGGGGTTTGAATCTCGCATCGGTCGGCGAGCGGGAAGGACAACTGGCGGCACTATTGTGTGTGCGGTTTCCGTCGTTCGAGCGGGTGCGGTTCACGAACAGCGGCACCGAGGCGAACATGATGGCGCTCGGCGCGGCGCGGGCATTCACTGGGCGGTCGCGCGTCCTGGCGTTCAACGGTGGCTACCACGGCGGGTTGATGACCTTTGTCGGCGGCGGCGGCAGCCCAACCAATGCGCCGGTGCCGGTGACGCTCGCCGACTACAACGACATCGACGGGACACTTGCAGCGTTGCGGACGGGAGCCGACGATATCGGCGCCGTCATCCTCGAGCCGATGATGGGATCGGGCGGCTGTATACCGGCGACCCGCGAGTTTCTTCTCGCACTGCGCGAAGCGACGCGCGCCGCTGGCGTCCTGCTGATCTTCGATGAAGTCATGACGAGCCGGCATTCGGCGGGTGGTCTGCAGAAGGTTCACGGCGTCACGCCGGACCTGACGACGCTCGGCAAATACATCGCTGGCGGCATGAGCTTTGGCGCTTTCGGTGGACGCGCCGAGGTGATGGACCTTTTCGATGGTCATCGGCCGGGCGCGCTCATCCATTCCGGCACATTCAACAACAACGTCCTTTCGATGGCCGGCGGCGTCGTCGCGATGGGCGAGATTTTCGACAGCGCGGCAGCGGACGCGCATTTCGCGCGCGGCGAAGCGCTGCGCGAGCGCCTCAATACGGTCTGCCGCAAGCACGGCGTCACCCTTCACTTCAGCGGGCTCGGCAGTATGATGCAGCCGCACTTCCGGCCTGGGTCGATCATGCGTCCGTATGCGGCGACGCCCGCCGAGGAAGCGCTGCGCGAGCTGTATTTCTTCGATCTGCTGGCGGCCGGCATCTACATCGCGCGGCGAGGCATGATTGCCATGAGCTTGCCGACCGGCGACGCCGAGTGTGATCGCCTCGTCGCCGCCGTCGACGAGTTCTGCGCCCTGCGCGGGCCGCTCATGCCGTCCTCTCGGTAGGCCGCGCCTCGGGTCTCCCTTGTTATGGTATCGCTCGCCGTGCAGACTTGCCCCAACAAGCCTGCAACGGGAGGACGGACAGCCATGCCGGAAATGGGTCTTGAGGGAAAAGTCGCGATCGTGACGGGTGCGGGCTCGCGTGCGCCTGGGATCGGCAACGGGCGCGCGGCGGCCATCCTTCTGGCGCGCGAGGGCTGCAAGGTCGCGCTGCTCGATGCGACGAAGGAACTCGGTGACGCGACCAAGGAGATGATCGACGCCGAGGGTGGCACGTCGATGGTCGTCGTCGCCAATGTCGCGGAGCAGGCGTCGTGTGAGGCGGCGGTTAAGACTATTTTCGATAGCTGGGGACGCGTCGATGTGCTCGTCAACAATGTCGGGATCGGCGGCCCGATGGGCAACGCCGTCGACACCGATGCCGATGCCTGGGACGCCGCATGGCGGATCAACGTGACGTCGATGATGCTGATGGCGAAGTACGCGATACCCGAGATGCGCAAGGCGGGCGGCGGCGCGATCGTCAACATCGCGTCGATCGATGGCCTCCGCGGCGGTAATCCCAATCTGTTCTACACCGCATCCAAGGGAGCGGTGGTCCAGATGACGCGCGCGATGGCGTCCCATCATGGGCCGGAAGGCATCCGGGTCAACTGCATTGCGCCCGGCTACGTCTATACGCCGATGGTGTTCGCGCAGGGCATGGAGGCGGAGTTGCGCGAACGGCGCCGCAAGAACAACCTGCTCCAGACAGAGGGCACCGGCTGGGACATCGGCAAGGGTGTCGTCTATCTCACCTCGGACCAGGCGCGGTGGGTGTCCGGCATCATCCTGTCGATCGACGCGGGCTCGATGGCGGGCACGGTTGGCAACACCACGCCAATCAAGGCCTTCGACTGAACGCGCATGGCTCGCGGCGCTTGTTCCGCTTTATGCTGGTGCCACAAAAGAAAATGAGATTCGGAGGAACGCCCATGAAGGTCGAGAAGCTTGAGACGTTGTCCTGCGACGCCGGTTGGCGCAACTACTACTTCGTCAAGATTACGACGGATACCGGCATCGTCGGTTGGAGCGAGTTCGACGAGGGGTTCGGTGCACCGGGGTTGGGTGCAGCCATCATGCGGCTCGCGCCGCGCGTCGTCGGGCAGAACGCCAACGATCACGAGCGGATCTACCAGGAACTTTATGCCATCACGCGGCCGGCGGCGGGCGGTGTCGTTGCGTTGGCGCTCGGCGCGATCGAGAACGCGCTGCTCGATGCCAAGGCGAAGGGCATGGGTGTGCCGTGCTACCAGTTGCTCGGCGGCAAGGTGCGCGATCGCATCCGCGTGTACTGGTCACACTGCGCGACGTGGCGGATCAATCATCCGGCCTACTACAAGCCCGCGATTACCGATCTCGATGGCGTCAAGAGCATCGGCCGCGAAGTGCGCGAGCAGGGTTTTACCGCCTGCAAAACGAACATCTTCCTCTATGACGGGCAGAAGAATCCGAAAGGCTACCGGCCGGGCTTCGGTTCGCCCAACCAGCCCGATCTCAACGTCGACCGAACAGTGTTGCGCAATCTGCGGATGCATCTCGAAGCGCTACGCGAGGGCGTCGGTCCCGACGTCGACATCCTCCTCGATCTCAATTTCAACGCCAAGACCGAAGGCTATCTCAAGATCCTGCGCGAGATCGCGAGCCTCGATATGTTCTGGATCGAGATCGACAGCTACAACCCGGAGGCGCTCGGCTATATCCGCCGTCAAAGTCCGCATCCGATCTCGTCGTGCGAGACATTGCTCGGCGTGCGCGAATTCCTGCCGTACTTCCGCGAGCAGGCGATGGACGTCGCGATCATCGATACGCCGTGGAATGGCGTGTGGCAGTCGATGAAGATCGCGACACTTGCGGAGGCCTACGAAGTCAATGTCGCGCCGCACAACTTCTACGGCCATCTGTGCACGATGATGAATGCGCATTTCTCGGCGTGCGTGCCGAACCTGCGGATCATGGAGACGGACATCGATCGACTCGCGTGGGATCATGAACTGTTCACGCACGTCCCCGAGTTCAAGGACGGGCACCTGATCCTGCCGGATCGTCCGGGCTGGGGCACGGAGCCGAACGAGGAAGGCATCAAGGCGCATCCGCCGAAGAACAATTCGGGGCTACTGAACTACGGTACCCGCAAGAACTGAGCGCGGCGACGTCAGGCGTGATTGCGCGCCTGACGTTCACGCGAGCGCGCGGAGTGCGAGATAGAGGCCGAGCGCGAGCAGGCCGCCGAAGAAGCAGCGCCGAAACAGCGCGACGGACAATCTCATCCGCACCACTTGTCCGAGCCACATCCCTGCGCACGCAAGGATGAGCGCGACGATCGTCGTGCCGGCGATTCCGACGTCGAGTGCGCCGGCCGATGCGACGTTGACTGCGAGCGCCAACGTCGAGACCGTGAACGAAAGCCCGAGCGCCTGGACGAGATCCTCCTTCTCGAGCCCGATCGCCTGCAGGTAGGGCACGGCGGGAATGACGAACACGCCCGTCGCCGCGGTGATCATGCCGGTGACGGCGCCGGTCAACGGACCGAGCAGCGGCTCGCGCGTCCGCGGAATCGCGACGTGGAGGGCCGCGAGACCAGTGAGCGCATAGGCCGCCAGTGCTGCGCCGAGCAACGCGGTGCCGTAGCGCGCGCTGGTGCCCGCCATCAGGCCGGCGCCCGCCCAGGTGCCGAGGCAGACCGCGATCATCATCGGCCAAAGCCGCCGAGTAACCGCGCCGAGAGCTGGTCCGGCGACCATCTGCCAGGCGTTGGTCAGCAACGACGGTAGGATCAGGATCGCCGCGGCTTCGATCGGCGGCATGATGATCGCGAGCAGGCCCATGGCGATCGTCGGCAAGCCAAGGCCGATCGCGCCCTTGACGAATCCGGCGAGCGCAAAGACGGCGGCGACAAAGACGAGGCTGCTATCGAGCATGGCAAGACACTGCCTGCGTGCGACGGTGGTGGCAATGCGGAGATTGCGGATGTAGGCTTCGGATCAGACGAAGCCACATAGGTAGCGTGCCATGCGTTTCGATCTGGTCGATCTGAAGCTGTTTCTTCATGTTGCGGAGGCGCAAAGCATCACACATGGCGCCGAACGCGCGAACCTCGCGCTCGCGTCGGCCAGCGCGCGCATTCGTGGCATGGAAGACGCGCTTGGTGTGCCGCTTCTCGTGCGCAATCGACGTGGCGTGGCCCTGTCGCCGGCAGGGCAATGTCTCCTCGATCACGCGCGGCTGATCGTCCAGCAGGTCGAGCGGTTGCGCGGCGATCTCGGCAGTTTTGCGCGTGGCCTATCGGGGAGCGTGCGCCTGCTTTCGAACACGGCAGCGTTGAGCGAGCATCTGCCGGGTGTTGTTGCAGCCTTCCTCGCGGCGCATCCCGCGATCAGCGTCGATCTCGAGGAACGCGAAAGCGATGACATCGCGCAAGCCGTCGCCTCGGGCGCCGCCGATATCGGCATCGCGTCGGAAGTCGCCTTGCCGGAAGGGCTCGAAACCTTCCCGTTCCGCGACGATCGGCTGGTTCTCGTCGTCCCGCGCGGCGATCCGCTGAGCGGATCGCGCCAGACTCGGTTGTCCGATATCGTCGACCGGAATTTTGTCGGCCTGCCCCGAGAAAGCGCGCTCCAGCGGCATATCGCCGGCCACGCTGCCCGGCTCGGTACGACATTGAAGGTGCGCGCCCGCGTGACTGGTTTCGATGCGGTGTGCCGCATGGTCGAAAGCGGCGTCGGCGTGGCGATCGTGCCGGAGGCCTCGGCGCGCCGTTGCCGGCGCGTCATGAAGATCGATGTCGTGAGCCTGCGTGATGCCTGGGCGCGGCGACGCCTTGCCATTTGCGTTCGCCGGCTGCAGGCCTTGCCGGTCGGCGCGCGACGGCTGGTCGAGCATCTTCGCGGCGCTGAAAAAGCGCGACGCTGACTACGCCGCGTCGTGGAAGATGATGCCGAGCGTGTGGCGTTTTCCGCTCGAGACCTCGCTGACGCCGTGGCGGAGATTAACGCGATAGGTGCCGCGCGTGCCACGCACCGGGCGATGATGGACCGCGAAGACGACGGCGTCGCCTTGACGCAGTGGCACCACCGACGCGCGTGATTGCATGCGCGGGCGCTGCTCGGTGATGACGAATTCGCCGCCGGAGAAATCGCGTTCCGGTTCCGCGAGCAGTATTGCGACCTGGAGCGGGAAGACATGCTCACCGTAGAGGTCCTGGTGCAGGCAGTTGTAATCGCCGGGACCGTACTGGAGCAGCAGCGGGGTGGGCCGTGTCTGTCCGGCGACGTGGCA
>LNEA01000590.1 GCA_001464855.1 Rhizobiales bacterium Ga0077530 | reverse complement strand
GGGAAGGTCGCATCCGTCAGCGGGAGCGGCAGGCTCGGATCCGTGAAGGGATTGCTGACGCTGCGCGGCAGGGCCTGCTTGAAATCGTCGTTGCTGATTTTCTCCGACCGGGGCAGCGCCAGGCTGGGGTCGTTGAAGGTGTCGAAGGTTGCGGCGTTGGCCGCACCGGCGAGGAGGGTCACAGCGGCGAGGGTGCTCAGGATCGTCTTCATTGGTCTTCTCCGTTTTTTATGACCGCGTGCTCATTTTTAATTTGTCGGCTTGAAGACCTGCGGTCCTCGTTCCTCAAGCCGCGGCCGGCGATGTGCCGGAATTGTTTGACCACCCATGCTCCCGGGTCGGGCGCAAAACTGCGCCCTGACCCTCGGTGCCCGAGGGATCGGATCTGATTTCAATCTGGTTCAGGACTTTGGTTAGCGCCGTCTCACATCGTGAGATCGGCGCGGATACATCTCGGCATCTTCTTCATTTTTGGTCTCGTTTTGTCGTCGTCTTGGCCGGTTTGTCGGCGGAGCATCTTTGCCCATGACCGCTATATGGCCCGGCTTCGGCGGTGCACCAGGGGCCTCACGCCCGTGTGATCCGAGTTGAGCCGCCGCGATTGAGTCGCGCAGAGGTTAATGCGGGCGATTGACGCCGCTGCCCTGCGCGCGCTCAATGTGGTTTAGAAGAATTTGAAAATTTGGGGAGCCCGGGATGCAGGACAAAGCCACCGCCGAGCCACGTACGTTGCGTCTCAATACCCGCGACAACATCATCGTGGCGGTCGACCAAGTCGCCCAAGGCGCCCGCGTGAACGGCGTGCTGGCAACCGCCCGCGTCCCGCGCGGCCACAAGATGGCGACGTCGGTAATCGAGAAGGGTGCGCCTGTTTATAAGTTCGGCCAGATCATCGGTTTCGCCACTGAGACCATCGCACCCGGCAGTCACATCCACACCCACAACTGCGCGTTCGGAGAATTCGATCGCGACTACGCCTTCGCCAAGGACGCCAAGGTCGAGCCGCTGTTGCCGCTCGAGGCAAGGGCGACTTTCGAGGGCTATCGCCGCGCCAACGGCAAAGTCGGCACGCGCAACTACATCGGTGTGCTCACGAGCGTGAACTGCTCGGCGAGCGTCGCGCGTTTCATGGCCAGGGAGATCGAGCAGTCTGGTGTCCTCGCGCAGTTTCCCAATATCGACGGCGTCATTCCCCTCGTCCACGGCACTGGCTGCGCGCTCGACCTGAAGGGCGAGGGCTATGAAGTCTTGAAGCGCACGCAGTGGGGCTATGCGGCGAACCCGAACATGGGAGGCGTCGTCATGGTCGGCCTCGGTTGTGAGGGCTTCCAGATCAGGGCGTTCATGGAGCAGTGCGGCCTCAAGGAAAGCGACACGTTCCGCACCTTCACGATTCAGGAGGTGGGCGGCACCAAGAAGACGGTTGCCGCTGGCGTCGAGGCGATCAAGGAGATGCTGCCGACGGTCAATTCGGCGCGACGCGAGACCCTACCGGCGTCGGAACTGACGCTGGCGCTGCAATGCGGCGGCTCGGACGGCTATTCGGGCATCACGGCGAATGTCGCGCTCGGCGCCGCCGTCGATAAGCTGGTCGAGCATGGCGGCACAGCGGTGCTCTCCGAGACGCCGGAAATTTATGGCGCCGAGCATCTGCTGACCCGTCGGGCCGCGACGCGCGAGGTCGGCGAGAAACTCGTCGACATCATCAAGTGGTGGCAGGACTACTGCGCGAAGAACAATGGCTCGATGGACAACAACCCGTCGCCCGGCAACAAGGCCGGCGGTCTGACGACGATCCTCGAGAAGTCGCTCGGCGCCGCAGCCAAGGGCGGCACGCGCACCATGACCGCCGTCTATCGCTACGCCGAGCCGATCACCGCGAAGGGCTTCGTCTATATGGATACGCCGGGTTACGATCCTGTCGCGGCGACGGGCCAGGTGGCTGGCGGCTGCAATGTCCTGTGCTTCACGACGGGGCGCGGATCGGCATATGGCTGCAAGCCGACGCCCTCGATCAAGCTCGCGACCAATTCGGCAGTGTATCACCAGATGCTCGACGACATGGACATCAACTGCGGCGACATCCTCGACGGCGTGTCGATCGAGCAGAAGGGCCAGGAAATTTTCGATCACGTCCTGCGCGTTGCGTCCGGCGAGCGGTCGAAATCGGAGCAACTCGGCTACGGCGACGCCGAGTTCGTGCCGTGGCAGCTCGGCGCGACGATGTGAGCGGGGCGCGATGAAGTTCGAGCAGGTTTCGCTGCAGTTGGCGACCGGCGCCATCCTGGCGCATTCGGTGCAGACGCCGTCGGGCGCGATCAAGAAGGGTCGCGTCCTCGGCGCTGACGAAATTGCGCGTCTCGCTGCTGCGGGCATCGAGCGCGTCACGGCAGCGGTGCTCGAAACGGGCGACGTGGGTGAGGACGCGGCCGCCGCCCGCGTGGCGAAGGCGCTCCAAGGCGGCGCCATGCATGTGGCTGAGCCATTCACCGGCCGCGCCAACCTCTATGCGGATGCGACCGGCATCGTCGAGATCGACGCGGTTCATCTCCGGCGTCTCAATGGCCTCGACGAGGGCTTGACGATTGCCACGGTCCCCGCCTTCGAGCGGGTGACCCGCGGCCAGATGATCGCCACGGTCAAGGTCATCACGTTTGCGCTGACCGAGGCCGTGGTGACCTCGGCCGAAGCAGTGGCCCGCGATGCCGGCGGTCTCATTCACGTGCGCCCGTTTCGTGCGGCCACCGCAGGCCTCGTTCTGACGCGGCTACCCGGCACGCGCACCAGCCTTCTCGAGAAGCGCCGTCGCGCCATCGCCCAACGGCTCGAATCTGCGGGCAGCCGGATCGGCGATGTCGACACGGTCGCGCATGAGACGGAGGCGGTCGCTGCCGCCATCGCGCGCATGTCGGTCGCGGGGCTCGACCCGATCATTGTCTTTGCGGCATCCGCGATCGTCGACCGCGACGATGTCATCCCGGCCGGACTGGTGGCGGCGGGCGGTACGATCGAGCGACTGGGCATGCCGGTCGATCCCGGCAACCTGATGCTGCTCGGCCATCTCGGCGATACCGACGTCATCGGCGCACCGAGTTGCGCGGCGTCGCCGAAGATCAACGGCTTCGATTGGATTCTCGAGCGCCGACTTGCGGGCGTCGCGGTCACCTCGGACGACGTTGCGTCGATGGGACTTGGTGGGCTGCTGAAGGAGATCGTGACGCGGCCGCAGCCGCGTGAGCTGCCGCCTGACGATGGCGAGGCACCGGACGCGACCGGCGACGCCGAGGCTGGCGAGAGCACGCGTCGCGCGCCCAAGATTGCGGCCCTGGTTCTCGCCGGTGGCCGCTCGACCCGCTATGGCGCGCGAAACAAACTACTGGAGCGGCTGGACGGCGTGCCACTGGTCGTGCGTACGGTACGCGCCGCGTTGGCGAGCCGCGCCGCGCCGGTCATCGTCGTCATCGGACACGAGGCCGATGCGGTCGCCGCCGCGCTGTCCGGTCTTGATGTCCGCATCGTGCACAATCCCGACTTTGCCGACGGCCTCAGCACGTCGCTGAAGACCGGCCTCGCTGCCGTACCACCCGACGCCGATGGCGCGCTCGTTACGCTCGGCGACATGCCGCGCGTCGAGGCCCGTCACTTGGATCGCCTGATTGCAGCGTTTTCGCCAAAGGAGGGCCGCGGCATCGTCGTACCGGTCCATCTCGGCAAGCGCGGCAACCCCGTCCTGTTCGCTCGCGCGTATTTCCAGGAGCTGCTCGCCATCGAGGGTGACACGGGCGCGCGCCACATCATTGCCGCAAGCGCGAGCGAAGTCGCCGAGGTCGACCTCGCGACTGACGCCATCTTCCTCGACATCGACACGCCGGAAGCCCTCGCGCGAGCCGCTAAAAATTAACAAGAAGTAACTGTGACGCTAATTTCGATGCGCTTAAGGGATTCGTTACGGCCGAGCGTTCTAATCCGGAACGAACCTTCACAGGTTGCCCGGATCGGCAGCCTCTCGTAGCTCCAACCGGCCGTACCCTCATGCACGCTTTGGCACGCCCGCCGTCGGAAGACTTCGCCTCTACATCGCTCTGGGCGGTGCTGATGCGATCGTGGCTGCGCGTTTTGATCGCCTCGGGGCTGGTCGGCGCGCTGACATTCGGCGCCCTTTCGCTGACTCAGCAGTTTTACGCGGCGTCCGTGCAAGTAAGGGCCGCCAGTGTTGCGACCGTGGCCAAGGCGCTTCGCTCACGTGGCGTCGCCGAGAAGCTGGCGGCGGAACTGGACCTCGCAAATTCCCCCGCCTTCAATAGTGCGCTTCCCCCGGACCGAATTGCCGACAGGCTGCTGCGGACCTTCGGAGTCGGAAGACCGCGGAATGGCGAGACGCCCGAGCAGGCGATGCTTTCGGCCTACCAGCGCAGTCTTCGAGTCTACCCGAGCCGCGACACGCGCGCCGTGACGATCGAGTTCGCCTCGCCTTCGCCGGAGATGTCGATCCGTGCCGTCAGCCGGCTCGCCGCACTCTATTTGGCGTCCGTGGGTGGCGAGGTCGTGGCGCCCCTTGCGCCCGTCGATACATCTGCCGTCCGGGAAATCGAGGCTCTCGCGCGCGACGTGGCTGCAGCCGAGGCGGCTGTCGCGCAGGCGCAGCAAGCGGCCCGATCATCGCGCGAGGCTCCGAATGCGGGCACTTCGGATCCGCAAGTCGCTGATCTTGCAGAAGCGGTCGTGCTGGCGCGACGTGAGCGCGACAATGCCGAAGCGCGGATGCGTTCGGTTCGTGCGTTGATCGAGAAGGGTCGCGTCGAAGCCATTGCCGATGTGCAGCGCTCGCCGATGCTCCACGAACTGACGGCCGAGCGGGTGCGGGTCGAGATCCAGAAGACGGCGGCGGAGCGGACACTGCCCGCCGGTCACGCGCGGATCGCGGAGCTGCAGACCAAGCTGAGCGAGTTGCGGTGGCGGATGTACCGAGAAGCGACGAGCCTCGCCGAAGAGCTGGAGAAGGCGACGGACGCGGCGGCGAAGCGCGAGGGTGAGGCGCGCGCGCGCCTGGACGCTGCGAGAGTCGCGTCATCCGACGACACCGAAGAGACGACGCGACTCGCCGAACTTGAACGTGACCTGGCAGCCAAGCGCGGTGCCCTCGATGCGCTGCGGGCGCGGCGTGAGGCATCCGGCGCCAGCAGTCGGGAGCACACCGCTTCGTCGGCGGCCACGGCCGTTTCGCAGCCCCAGGCATCCGCCGTTCCGGTGTCGCCCAGAAAGGCGCAACTTGCGCTGCTCGCCGCGGTGTCGACGTTGATGATCGGGTTCGTGTTCGTCATCATTCGCGAACTGGTGATCGGCGCGCGCCGGACGCCGATGGGAAGCGAGTACGCGGATCTCGCAGCGGCGGCACGCGATCGCGCGGCGCTGCGGGTGGACGGCGCACGGCGTGACGCGGGCGAAAGCGAAGCGCGCGAGCCGGCCACAGGGGGCGTGCTCGCCTCCGTGGCTCCACCAAGCGCGGATACCGGTCACTTCGCAATTCTCTCGTCGACCAATGACGCAGCGCGCCACATCGCGGCAGTCGCCGCGGAACGTCGCGGTTATCGGACTCTGCTCGTCGGCGATGGCATCGACGGCGCCGGGGAGGCTCGCGATTTCGCCTCGGCGCTGGCCGCATCCGACCGCCGATGCGTGCTGATCGATTGGAACCGGAGTGGCAAAGGCATCGCGACGGCGCTTGGCCTGTCGACACAGCCCGGCATCAATGAGCTGCTCGGTGGACGGTCGACCTTCGACGACGTGATCGTGCGTTTGCCGGACAGCGATGCGCATGTGATCGCCTGCGGCGCACCTGTGCTCGGAGCAGCGCCGCTCGATCCCGACTTGATCAATCTCGTCCTCGACGCGCTGGACGAGCGCGTGCCCTGTTCGAGACCGTCGAAGGGCGCTTCGACGCCGGCGTCGTGATGTCCGAGCGTCGCACGCCGGGCACCAACATCAACGCGGCACCGGGCGTATTCCTCGGCTTCGAGGTGACAGAGATCTACGTCGTGCAGATGGACCTGGCACAGCGCAACGCCATGCCCATCCGCAAGCTCAAGCGGGCAAAGCGTCAGGCCTCGGCCTGACTTGTGGTGTCGGTAGGTGAGTATCCGGCGTGGGGAAATCATCGTGCCGCCGTCAAGCGGCGGCACGATATCGATCCTCAGTTTCCGAACAGGCCGCCGAAGAAGTCGTTGAATCCACCCTTTTTGCCTGGCGGACCCCAACCCCAGCTCCCGTAGCCGCTATCCTGGCGGGGAGGTGGCGGCGCTGCTGCCAGTTCCCTGACCTTGCGGTCGAGTGCTAGCGCGGGATCGCTGCGCACGGCCTGAATGCGCTTATCGTGGCCGTAAATGTCGGCGAACGAGGAGACTTTCCCGCTCTCGTCGGCAGTCAGCGTGAAGTAGGTGTTGTGCACGGGGATCCGGTGCTTCAGATCGACACGATTGTTCTGCGCCGCGCGCGGCTGCAGCAACGGTGTGATGTCGGTCTGAGTCCAGTTGCGATCCTGCCCGAACACGAGTTCCGCGAGGCGCACCGGGTTGCGCACGCGGATGCAGCCGAAGCTATAGGCGCGCACGGGCGTCTCGAAGAGATGCTTCGTCGGCGTGTCGTGCATGTAGACGTCATGCTTGTTGGGGAACATGAACTTGAGCTGGCCGAGTGGATTGCTCGGGCCGGGATCCTGGATCACCGAGAGCTTGCGAATGTCCGTGCGGCTCCAATCGACCTCCGACGGATGTACGCTGCGGTTGCCGGAGACCAGTCGCATGTTCCGCCGGCGCAGAACCGAGTCGTCGCCCGCCTGCAGCGAGGGCAACAGATCCTGCACCTTGATGGTGCCGGGCACGCCCCAATCCGGGTGGAACACCACGAACTGCATTTCATCCGAGAAGATCGGCGTCTGATTGGTCGGCTTGCCGATGATGATGCGTTCTTGGTGGATGACGGCGCCGTCACGGATCACCCGTGTGGTGTACTCGGGCAGGTTGTTCCAGATGTGCGTCGTCCCAAGCTGCTCAGGCAGCCAGCGCCAGCGCTCGAGATTGACGAGATACTGCTTGAGCGTCGGTTGTTTGCTCTCGGTCGGCTTTTGGGCCTTGCGGCTCAGAGATGCACGGACGGCATTGGTGAGCGCAGGATGTTCTGGCCGACGCACGGTCTTGCCGGTCTGGCGATCGCGGTACGTGGGGCCGAGAAATTCGCGGACGGCGGAGGCGACTTCCTCGTCGTAAAGGTCGTCGTCGCCGTTGATCGCGCGAACCTCGAGGCGCCGGCGCACCAATTCCACGTCGGGATGGCGGGTGCCGACGCGGACAAGTGGCCCGTTCGGGATCGTGACTTCGCGCGGATCGACTTCCGCGGCCTTTGGCGCCTCGGAGGATCCCCGCGCCTTCAGGTAGGCGCGACGCAGCAGCTCGAATTGACGATGCTGCGGGTGCAATTTTTGGAGATCGACGGACGGGTCGGTGGATGTCGCAAACCGCTCCAGCGTCACCTTGGCGTCGAGCTCACGTGGGGACTGGTCGAGCCACTTGCTGAGCTGCGAGGGATCGACGCGGCCGCCGCGGGCGTGCCACGCGTAGGTCAGAACGGCGCGGGCGAGCTTGAGTTCGGCGGCGGCGAGCTGGTCCGGGTCCGCGGCTCCGGTCGGCAGTCCGGCGACATCGAACGCGCGAACATCGAGGCCCCATTCATCGGCGCGGCCGATTTCGGCAACGAGGGCCTGGGCCGCCGTGGTCATGCCGGCGTCGGTCACCCACACGGGCTTGCCGCTACGCGCGGTGTAGAAGGCGTTGATCGCATCATCCCATTCGCGAGACGAGTTCCGTCGCGCGGTTGACGAACTGTTCTCGATCGCTCGCTGAAGCGCCGACTGAAGCGGCGGCACGGCGGGCGCGGTTTCGACCGGTGCAGGCGTCGCGAGGGCGGGAGCAGGAGCGGATGGCGCCGGCACAGCGGGTGTCGCCGTCGCTGGCGCGTCAGTCGCGGGCGCGGCCGAAGGAGCCGCCGGCGACGTGACAGCGGCTGGCGGTGGTGCAGTCGTCGAGGGCGCCGCCTCTGTGGCAGGCGTGGATGGGACCGGTGCTGGGGCAGGGCTGACGGCGTTGTTGTCTTGTTTGGCCGGGGGCGTTGCCTCAGCCGGAGCTGTCGCGGCCGATGCTCCATCGGTCCGTCCACCCGGTACCGACGACGTAATGATCGGATCGGAGGTCGGGGCTGCGCCCGGAACGGGCTGCGACGTGTTCTGCGCGAGGGCGGGTAGCGCCGCCGCCAAGGCGAGCGTGGAAACTAGGCATAGAGCAGCGCGCCGCATGGCAGAGGGCCTCTCGAGCGGTTCGGGGATGGGTCGGGCACAAGCCGATACGCGGTGCGGATCAGCATATGCTGCAATCACTTACGCGAGGATGACTGCTTCGTCTTCCCATCGCAAGCCAAACGAATCGTTTTCACCCGAATGTGCCATATGTTTGGCGGATCTGCCGCTGTCGGTTGTGACACTTCCCATGCCTGAGACAAGCGCGACGCGGGGGCTACGGACGAATAACGCCGATCGAGCCTTTAGTGTTCCGGATCGGGCTGTTTCTGTTTCTGAAAATTTCGCTGCCTTGTCCGGCGGATGGGTAGCGCATGGCGGTGATTGCCCTGAACATGGGGCTCGGCTAGCTTCCGCCCCATAAAATCAGAGCCGCGGCCATCGTGACGCGGCCCCATCGCGGGCTCACGCCATGTCCAAGACCCCCTATGACTCGCATCTCGACAAGACGCCCGCCAACTATCAACCTTTGACACCGCTCACCTTTCTGGAGCGGTCGGCCTCGGTCCATCCTGATCACGTTGCCGTGATCCATGGCCGCCAGCGGTTCACCTACGCTCAGCTCTACGAGCGGTCGCGGCGTCTCGCGTCGGCACTCGCCTGGCTCGGCATCCAGCAGGGCGACACCGTCTCAGTGATGTTGCCTAACGTGCCGCCGATGCTGGAAGCGCACTTTGGCGTGCCAATGACCGGGGCGGTGCTGCACTCGATCAACACGCGCCTCGATGCCGCGATCGTCGCCTTCCAACTCGACCACGCCGAGTCGAAGGTGCTCATTTACGACCGCGAGTTCTCGGCGACGGTCAAAGCCGCGATCGATCTCTGCCGGGTGAAGCCGCGCCTCGTCGAGTATGACGATCCCGAGTTCCCGCAGGTCGGGGAGCGCATGAGCCCGGTCGAATACGAGGATTTCATCAAGCGCGGCTTTGCTGGCTATAAATGGCGGATGCCCGCAGATGAGTGGGACGCGATTTCGCTCAACTACACGTCGGGGACGACGGGCAATCCCAAAGGCGTCGTCTATCACCATCGCGGCGCGCACCTGATGTGCTACGCCAACATCGTTTCCGCCCAGATGAGCCGTCACTCGGTGTATCTGTGGACGCTGCCGATGTTCCATTGCAACGGCTGGTGCTTCCCGTGGACGGTCACCGCCGCCGCCGGTACGCACGTGTGCCTCCGCTGGGTACGGGCCGGCGCCATCTTCGAGGCAATGGCCGAGCACGGCGTCACGCACCTGTGCGGCGCGCCGGTCGTCATGTCGGCGATGCTCAATGCGACCGCGAACGAGGTGCGCCCGCTGCCCCGTCGCGTCCAGTTCATCACGGCCGCCGCGCCTCCGCCCGAGGCGGTGCTGTCGCGCATGGAGCAGGCGGGCTTCGACGTCACTCACGTCTATGGACTGACGGAGACCTATGGGCCGGCGACGGTCAACGAATGGAAAGGCGAATGGGACGCGCTCGACCCATCCGGGCGAGCGGTCCGCAAGGCGCGCCAGGGCGTGCGCTATGCCGCGCTCGAGGGGCTGACCGTCATGAACCCAGAGACCATGGAGGTCGTCCCGTCCGATGGCGCGACACTCGGCGAGGTGATGTTCCGCGGCAATATCGTTATGAAGGGCTACCTGAAAAATCCGGCCGCGACGGATGAAGCCTTCGCCGGTGGATGGTTTCACTCCGGCGACCTCGGCGTCCTCCATTCCGACGGCTACATCCAGCTCAAGGACCGCTCCAAGGACATCATCATCTCGGGCGGCGAAAACATTTCCTCGATCGAGGTCGAAGATGTCCTCTACAAGCATCCGCTGATCGCGGCCTGCGCTGTCGTTGCCAAGCCCGACGAGCGGTGGGGCGAGACGCCCTGCGCCTTCATCGAGGTCAAGCCGGGCGCGGAGCTACTGGCGTCGGATGTCATTGCCTGGTGTCGCGTGCGGAGGTGCCGAAGACCTCGACCGGCAAAATCCAGAAATTCCGCCTGCGCGAGATGGCAAAGGAGATTTGACGCCCGCGGCGAGGCACATTAGGGCATCCACGGCCCGCGCATCCCTGCCCGTCAAAGAGCACCTTGCAAACCCACTAAGCGCCTGATGTATAAGTCGTCGAATGCACCATGGCCCCGCCAAAGGGTGCCGCGGAACCGGGAGGAGCGTGAACTATGAAACTTGGGCAGGATATTGCCGCCGTCGTCACCGGTGGCGCCTCGGGACTCGGTGCGGCAACCGCTCGCGCGCTCGCCGGCAAAGGTGTGAAAGTCGGCATTCTCGACCTCAACGAGGCGGCTGGTTCGGCCCTCGCCAAGGAGATCGGCGGCACATTCGCCATGTGCGACGTCACCAAGGAATCCGACATCGATGCCGCGCTCGCCGCGGTTCGGAAGGCGCATGGACAGGAGCGCATCCTCGTCAACTGCGCCGGCATCGCAATTGGCCAGCGCATCGCGCGCAAGGGCAAAGACGGCAGCATCACCCCGCACGATTTCGCCGCCTTCTCGCGCGTGATCTCGATCAACCTGATCGGCACCTTCCAGATGATGGCGAAAAGCTCGGCGGGCATGCTGATGCTCGACCCGATCGGTGCCGACAACGAGCGCGGCGTCATGATCAATACGTCATCGGTCGCCGCCGAGGACGGCCAGATCGGCCAGGT
>LNEA01000589.1 GCA_001464855.1 Rhizobiales bacterium Ga0077530 | reverse complement strand
TTGATGTCGTGCGGCGCGCCGACGACGGCGGCTTCCGCCACCTTCGGGTGCGAGACCAGCGCGCTCTCGACCTCCGCCGTGCCGAGGCGGTGGCCGGAGACATTGATGACGTCGTCGACACGGCCGGTGATCCAATAGTAGCCATCAGCATCGCGGCGGCACCCATCGCCGGTGAAATACGTGCCAGGATACGTCGAGAAATACGTCTGGATGAACCGCTCGTGGTCGCCGTAGACCGTCCGCATCTGGCCCGGCCAGCTATCGAGGATGACGAGATTGCCGGACGCCGCGCCTTCGAGCTGGGTGCCCTTCTCATCCACGAGGGCCGGCTTTATGCCAAAGAACGGCTTGGTCGCCGAGCCCGGCTTGGTTTTCGTCGCGCCGGGGAGCGGCGTGATCAGGATGCCGCCGGTTTCCGTCTGCCACCACGTATCGACGATCGGTGAGCGCCCCTCTCCGACGACGTTGTTGTACCACTCCCATGCCTCCGGATTGATCGGCTCACCAACCGACCCGAGCAGGCGCAGCGACGCGCGGCTCGTCCGTTTGACGAAGTCGTCACCGGCGCCCATCAGCGCGCGGATCGCGGTCGGCGCGGTATAGAACGTGTTGACGCTCCACTTGTCGACGACATGCCAGAAACGCGAGGCGGTCGGGTAATTCGGCACGCCTTCGAACATCAGCGTGGTCGCGCCATTCGCGAGCGGCCCGTACAGAATGTAGCTGTGGCCCGTGACCCAGCCGACGTCGGCCGTGCACCAGTAGATGTCGCCGTCGTGGTAGTCGAAAACGTACTGATGCGTCATCGACGCGTACACGAGATATCCGCCCGACGTATGCAGCACGCCCTTCGGTTTGCCCGTCGAACCTGATGTGTACAGGATGAACAGCGGCGCTGACCTTCTCCATCTCCTCGTGCAGCCACAGATCGCGCCCCGGCTTCCACGCCACCTCGCCGCCGGTGCGGCGCACGACCAGCACCTTCTCGTCTCCCTTGCCACCCTTCGCGAGCGCCGCGTCAGTGTTCTTTTTGAGAGGGATCGGCCGGCCACCGCGCAGACCCTCGTCGGCGGTGATGATGAACTTCGAGTCCGCATCCTCGATGCGCCCCGCAAGGCTGTCCGGCGAAAAACCGCCGAACACCACCGAATGCACAGCGCCGATGCGCGCGCACGCCAGCATCGCATAGGCCGCCTCTGGGATCATCGGCATGTAGATCGTGACGCGATCGCCCTTCTTGACGCCGTTCGCCTTCATCACGTTGGCGAACTTGCACACCCGTTCATGAAGCTGGCGATAGGTGATCTGCTCGTCGACGGTGGGGTCGTCACCTTCCCAAATGATCGCGACCTGATCGCCGCGCGTCCGCAGATGCCGATCGATGCAGTTGGCGGCGACGTTGAGCGTGCCGTCCTCATACCACTTGATCGACACGTCGCCGGGGCCATAGGAGACGTTCTTGACCTTGGTATACGGCTTGATCCAGTCCACCCGTTTGCCGACGTCGCCCCAGAAGCCCTCCGGATCCTCGACCGAGCGCTTGTACATCGACTGGTACTTCTGCTCGTCGACCCAGGCGCGGCTCGCCCACTCGGCCGGCACCGCATAGACCTTCTCGGACATCTGTCTCGCTCCCATCACCATGCTTGTCTTGCCTGCATTATCGGTACCCGGCTCGGTCGGGGCAACCGCCTCGTTGGTCGAATGCTGAACGGGCCCTCAAAGCAGGCCAGCGGCCGCCGGAGTGCGCCCCAACAGGGTTCCGATCCCGCCACGGATGCACTACAAGCAGCCGAACCGCCTTGCTCTGGGCCAAATTCGGGAACGCGCCGGCTCGCCGATCCTGCTGAAGAGGACATTTATGAGTTTCGCCGGCTTTCTCGCTCAGCTCCTCAACGGCGTCCAATACGGGCTGCTGCTGTTCCTGATCGCCAGCGGACTGACGCTGATTTTTGGGGTCATGGGGATCATCAATCTGGCCCATGGCTCCCTGTTCATGATCGGCGCCTACGTGGCCTACTTGGTGGCCCATGCCTCTGGATCGGCCTGGCTCGCCCTGCCTCTGGCGCTGCTCGGTGGCGCGGCATTCGGCGCCCTGCTCGAACGTGGCCTGTTTCGCCATTTCTACCAGCGCGACCACCTCGATCAGGTGCTTTTGACCTTCGCCCTGATCCTGCTGTTCGAGGAGAGCCGCTCGATACTGATCGGCAATGATTTCTACTCAGTCCCTGTGCCGGCGATCTTCGACTACTCGATACCGATCACTGCGAGTTTCTCCTATTCGGCCTACCGTTTCGCGGTGATCGGCGCTTGTCTTGTGCTCGCCGCCGCGCTGTTCCTGTGGATTGAACGCACGCGCATGGGCGCCATCATCCGCGCCGCCGCCGAGAAGCCCGAGATGGTCGACGTCATCGGCATCGACGCGCGCCGCGTGCACATGACGGTGTTCGCAGTTGGCACGGCACTCGCCCTCGCAGCCGGCGTCCTGGCGGCACCGCTCTATTCTGTCTATCCCGGCATGGGCGACGGTGTCCTCATCATCTCTTTCGTTGTGGTCGTCATCGGCGGGCTCGGCTCGATCTCCGGCGCCTTCTGGTCGGCGCTGCTCATCGGCCTCGTCGATACGCTCGGGAAGGCGTACACGCCTAAAGTTGCCGGTCTCGCGATCTACGTCCTGATGGCCGCCGTTTTGATCTGGCGTCCGACCGGCCTTTTCGGCCAGCGCGGCTGAGGAGCGTCGAGGATGCTGCCGACGCGGCGTGGGGCAATTGGATTGGGTGTCGCCGCGGTCGTGCTGGCGATTCTGCCGCTTGTGGTCCAGCCGTACTATGTCGAGCTCGTGACGACAGCGCTGGTCGCGGCGATGCTGGCATTGAGTCTGCAGCTTCTAGTCGGTTGCACGGGTCTCGTCAGCCTCGGCCACGGCGCGTTTTACGGCCTCGCCGCCTACGCCGTCTATCTCGTCACCCCTGAGAATGCTGGCCTCTCGATTGCCATCACGCTACCGGTCGCGATGTTGAGTGCTGGCGCCGCCGCGCTCATCGTCGGCGCACTGTCGCTGCGCACGCGTGGCTTTTTCTTCCTGATGGTCACGCTCGCCTTCGGCCAGATGATCTTCTTCGTCTTCCACGACACCAAGCTCGGCGGCGGCACAGATGGCGCGTATCTCGTCCGCCCGGCCCTATCGCTGTTCGGCGCCGAACTCACATTCACGCGCCGCCAGCGTCCGTTCGCGCTCTACTACGTGGCACTCATCCAGCTTGTCGCGATGTACCTCTTACTCGTCTTCCTGCTGCGCTCGCTGTTCGGCCGCGTGCTGGAAGGCATCCGCGTCAACGAGCACCGAATGCGTGCGCTCGGCTTCGACACGTACCGCTACAAGCTCGCTGCTTTCGTCATTGCCGGCGCGCTCGCTGGCGTCGCAGGCCATATGTGGGCCATGCATCGTGCCTTCGTGAACCCCGAGATCGTCGGCTGGCACCGCTCCGCCGAGGCACTGCTGATGATCCTGCTCGGTGGCCTCCACTCGCTCCATGGGCCGATCATCGGCGCGCTCGCCTTCACCGGACTCGGCGAACTGCCGCAGATCATGGGCGACTACAAACCGTTCGCGCGCTTCTTTGGCGCACTTGGCCTCACCGACTTCGGATTGCGCATGCAGGCCCTGGCCGAGCGCAAGCTCCTGCTCGAGGGCGTGGTGATCCTCGCCGTCGTGCTGGCGCTCCCGAGCGGACTCGCCAGCATCCGCTGGCCGCGCTTCATCCGTCCCGCCTGGGGCGCCGGCAAATCTCGCGATCAACGGGCCGGCTCATGACATACGACGCGGCTCCCGTCCTGCAAACCGAGTTGCTGAGCAAATCATTCGGCGGACTTTCTGCCGTGCGCGATGTCTCGATCGCTCTTCGCCGTGGCGAATTGCATGCCCTGATCGGCCCAAACGGCGCCGGCAAGTCGACGCTTGTGAATTTGCTCTCTGGTGAGCTGAAGCCGACCTCCGGCGTGATCACGATCGACGGCCGCACGATGACGGGGGCTTCGGCACCTCAAATGGCGCAGGCCGGAATCGCCCGCTCCTTCCAGCGGACGAATATTTTCGCGCCACTCACCGTCCGCGAGAACGTCCGCCTCGCCGCACAAGCCATCCACACACCAACGCGCGACCTGCTCCGTCCGAGCGCGTCTGCGCATAGCCTCGACGCGCGCGTCGCGGGGGTCCTCGAGCGGTTCGGACTCCACGAGGCGCCGCTCCGCATCGCCGGCACGCTCTCGCACGGCGAGCAGCGACTGCTCGAGATCGCGATGACGCTTG
>LNEA01000588.1 GCA_001464855.1 Rhizobiales bacterium Ga0077530 | reverse complement strand
AAATATTCCTGCAACCGCCCATCGACAGCAACGGTGGAAATTTGCCGCCGACAGTCGCAGCGCCCTACAGAGCCGCTTAAATAAGCGCTATTGCGAACTCTTCGGGTTAACTGATTGATTCGCCTATCGGGACTCCCGTGGGCGTTATTTGAGGATGGTTTGGTGCTGGTCGTCTTGGTAGGCGCCGTCGCGGTGATCGGAGCAAACACTGCCCTCGATCGGTGGACCGCCGGTCGTCCGCCCGTGCTCAGACGCGCGGCACGGCTCGCAGTCCCCGTTTTGCTGATGGGCGCCATACTGACGGTGGCGAGCTTCCGTGCGCCCGCGCCGGAAGTCCGCGCATCGCGGGGGCCGACGCTCAATGAAGCTGGCGCCATTCCCCATCGCCTGGCCTGGACGGCCGAGACCGCGCGGCGCTTCGTCGAGACCACGCAATTGCCCGCGACGAACCCTATCGTCACCGGAGCGCTCAGACCCAAAGCGCCAACTGGCACCGTCGAGCGAGCGACGCCCGCCAATCGCCGTGACGTCGTCGAGGTCTTCTACGGCACCGACCGCACGCGCGCCGATAAAGCGAAACGTATCGCTTACGGGATCGACCGCGCGCAACGTCTCGAACTCGGGCGAGCCGTCGTGACGATTCCGACTGCCTACCAGGCGCCATCGAGCGCGCAACAGTGGTCGATAAAGCGCTCGTATTTCGGCGTCTCGCTCCGCGATAAAGCCCAGGATACTCGAACGCATTTCACCGTATCGCAGATCGGCACGCTGACGCGCGACGAGATGCTCGAACTCGTGGCGGAGCGGCTGCGCATGTCGAAAGACTACAAGGACCACGCCCTCGTCTTCGTCCACGGCTACAACAACGACTTCGATCACGCGCTCTATCGCACCGCGCAGATCGCCTACGATCTCAAGTTCGACGGCGCCTCGTTTATGTACAGTTGGCCCTCCGGCGGCTCGTTCACCGCCTACACCTACGATCGCGACAGCGCTCGCCAGACCATGCGGTACCTGAGCGACTTTATCGACCTCGCCGTCATGGAGTCGGGCGCCACGCGCGTCAGTGTGATCGCCCACGGCATGGGCAGCCAGCCGCTGCTGAGCGTCCTCAGCGATCTCCGCCGCGAGGCACCCGGCGCGCCGCGCATTCACCAGCTCATTCTTGCAGCGCCCGACATCGATCGCGACGCCTTCGAAATCGTGGCGGAGCAGATCAAGGGAATCAGCAACGGCATAACGCTCTATGCGTCGTCGAGCGACTTGGCGCTTGGGGTCTCGCGCCGGTTCGGCGGGGACATCGCGCGAGCTGGCGACGTCGGAGAAAGCGGCCCCGCGATCGTGCCCGGGATCGACAGTATCGACATCTCGACGCTGAATACGGCCTTTTTTGCCATGAACCACGCAACCTACGCCGAGCAGTCAGCATTGATCCAGGATATCGAACGGCTGCTGCTGACCGGCGCGCGTCCGCCCGACCGGCGCCTGCCGATCCTGAAGCGGGTCACGGGTCCGGCCGGCGTGTACTGGCGCTATCCTTAATCGGACATTCCACGTTGCGGCGCGGCGGCATCGCGCCGATAATCGCCGCGCACAACAGCCGGGAATTCCTCGATGATGCACGCGCGCGCCGTAGTCCGCCGAGAGGCGGTGGCGGCCAAGAGCCGACCGCCGATCGACTCCGTCACGCTCGACCGCCAGGCGCGATTCCGCCGCCGGATCTTGATGACCACCGATCGTGGCGGCGAGTTGCTACTCGACCTTCCCGAGGCGACCTACGTTGCGGAAGGTGACGCGTTTGAACTCGCGAATGGCGATCTCGTCGCGGTGAAGGCGGCGCCGGAGGGCTTGCTCGAAATTCGCGCCCGCGACCCACATCACCTGATGCGGATCGCATGGCACCTCGGCAACCGGCACACCCCGACCGAACTCGCCGACGGCGCGATCTATATCGCCACCGATCACGTGCTGGCGGACATGATCACCAGGCTCGGCGGCGACGTACGCGCGGTGACGCGGCCGTTCGAGCCGGAGGGCGGCGCCTATGGCGGACACGGCCCGCTGCACAACGGGCATCATCATCACGGGCATTCGCACGATCATGACCACGGGCACAGTCACGATCACCCGCACGATCATCACCACGACGAAGCGCCTCCGGTCACCCGCGTCTGGCGGCCGGGCTAATTCGACATGAGAGCGCCGGCGTGAGCACACGAGAGAAACCTGCCGGCTCCACCGTCACGCTGAGCGACTTGCCGGCGCAGTTGCTCGTGTGGCTGTCACCAGCGTTCCCGGTCGGCGCGTTCGCGTACAGTCACGGGTTGGAGAAAGCGGTCGAGAAGGGCTTGATCAAGGACCGCGCGACGCTCGGCGCGTGGCTGGAGGATCTGATTACCCATGGCTCGCTGCACAATGACCTGATCGTGCTGGCGGCGGCGTGGCGCGCGGCGAGCCGGCGGAGCGCGACAGAGCTTGCGGAGATCGCGGAACTCGCGGCAGCCCTTCAGCCCTCCAGCGAGCGCCGCCTTGAAACTATTACGCAAGGGGGATCGTTTCTCGTACAGATCGATGCGGCATGGCCGTGCACGGCGGTCGCCTTACTGCGCGCGGCGCACGCGGGCGATGCCGCGTATCCGGTTGCGGTCGGCGTGGCGGCGGCTGGGCACGCGCTGCCGCTGACACCGACGTTGCTCGGATACGGCATGGCGTTCGTCGGCAATCTGATCTCGGCCTCTATCCGGCTGAGCGTGATCGGCCAGACGGATGGCCAGCGACTGACGGCGGCG
>LNEA01000587.1 GCA_001464855.1 Rhizobiales bacterium Ga0077530 | reverse complement strand
CGCGAGGTTCGCAGAGACTGTCGATTTCCCCACGCCTCCTTTGAAGTTCTCGATCGTAAGGACCGGAGGGCCTTCGCGCAGCTGCTTGGCGTGCTTCGCGAGACTTCTACGCGTTGGGCGGTCCCAGAGGCTTTCCTCTGAGACAAATAAAGCCCGAACTTTCTTGAGAATCTTGTCCCGGCCAAAGGCGTACGCCTTCATTGCCACGAGAACGAGTGTAATGACGCCCCCCGCGAGCTTCACCGCTTCCGCGATGGAGAAAGCCTCGGCGCTCTTAGAGAGCCAATCTTCCAGTGCTTTTAGAACTGTGCTTCCAAACTCAAGCCACTCCATGGCGCGCCCCCACGCAAAATCAACAAACACAACCCGGTCAGACTAGTTGCGCTCATCTGGCTTAGCAACAAACGTTACACGGGCTTAATGCCTTCGGCAACCGATCATTTCCGCCGAAACCGAGGCCCGCGATGAAGAAGACCCGCACCGAAACCGACACCTTCGGCCCGATCGAGGTCGACGCCTCCCGCTACTGGGGCGCGCAGGCGCAGCGCTCGCTCGGCAATTTCAAGATCGGCTGGGAGAAGCAGCCGGCTCCGGTCGTGCGCGCGCTCGGCATCGTCAAGCGGGCTGCCGCCGAGACCAACATGGCGCTCGGCCGGCTCGACGCGAAAATCGGCGAAACGATCGTCAAGGCCGCGCAGGAGGTCATCGAGGGTAAGCTCGACGATCATTTCCCGCTCGTCGTCTGGCAGACCGGCTCGGGCACGCAGTCGAACATGAACGCGAACGAGGTGATCTCGAACCGCGCGATCGAGATGCTCGGCGGCGAGATGGGGTCGAAGAAACCCGTCCACCCGAACGACCACGTCAACATGCACATCGCCTGCGCCGAGGAGATCCACCACCGACTGCTGCCGGCATTGCAAAAACTCGGCAACGCGCTCAACGACAAGGCGCAGGCGTGGCAGAAGATCATCAAGATCGGCCGCACGCACACGCAGGACGCGACGCCGATCACGCTTGGCCAGGAGTTCTCCGGCTATACGCAACAGGTGCGCAGCGGCATCATGCGCATCGAGCAGACGATGCCGTCCTTGATGGAGCTGGCGCAGGGCGGCACCGCCGTCGGCACCGGCCTCAATGCGCCGATCGGATTCGCCGAGATGGTCGCCGAGCGCATCGCCTCGATCACGATGATGAAGTTCACGACCGCGCCGAACAAGTTCGAGGCACTCGCCGCGCACGACGCAATGGTCATGAGCCACGGCGCAATCAACACGGTCGCGGCGTCGCTGTTCAAGATCGCCAACGATATTCGCTTCCTGAGTTGAACCTCCCGGAAAACGAGCCGGGCTCATCGATCATGCCGGGCAAGGTCAACCCGACGCAGTGCGAAGCGCTGACCATGGTGTGCACGCAGATCTTCGGCAATCACGCCGCGATCACCTTCGCGGGCGCGTCGGGACACTTCGAACTCAACGTGTTCAACCCGGTGATGGCGTACAACTTCCTGCAATCGGTGCGGCTGCTGGCGGACGCGGCGGTGTCGTTCACCGACAACTGCGTCGTCGGCATCGAGCCGCGCGAGGACAACATCAAGGCCGGCCTTGAGCGCAGCCTCATGCTGGTGACCGCGCTGGCGCCGAAGTACGGCTACGACAAAGCCGCCAAGATCGCCAAGACCGCGCACAAGAACGGCACGACGCTGCGCGAGGAAGCGCTGAAGGAAGGCATTTCCGAAGCCGACTTCGACGCCATCGTGCGTCCGGAAAACATGATCAAGCCGGGGTGAGGAATCCCCTCTCCCCGTCCTTACGGGGAGAGGGTTAGGGTGAGGGGCGGCGTCTTGCGGGACGTCGAGCGACGGTGCTCCAATCGCGTGCGCTGCGTGCCGCGTTGCACCCGCTGAGGCACAGAATTGGACTGGACTGAGGGATTGCCGGGGGCCGCCCCTCACCCCGACCCTCTCCCCGCAAACGCGGGGAGAGGGAGAAATGAACGGCGGGTCTGACTCGACGACCTCATTTCTCGGCGTCGAGCGCGCCCGTCTGGAACACGAATCCCGCGGCGGCGGCGCCGATCAGCGGGGCGACGATGAACAGCCAGAGCTGCGACAGCGCACCGCTACCGGCGAACAGCGCCGGGCCGAGGCTGCGCGCCGGATTGACGGAAACGCCGGTGATCTGGATGCCGACGATGTGGATGACGACCAGCGTCAGTCCGATCGCGAGACCGGCCATGGCGCTTGCCGCGCCTTTACCCGTCGATCCGAGGATCACGACAACAAAGAGGAACGTCGCGACGACCTCGAACAGGAAAGCGGCGCCGAGCCCATAACCGCCAAGGTACGCAGGCCCCCAGCCGTTCTGGCCGAGGCCGGATTTTGCGACGTCGTAACCCGCGATCTTGCCCGACGCGATCATGTAGAGCACGCCGGCACCGACGATGGCGCCGAGGCACTGCGCGATGACGTACTGGATGAAGTCGCCGCTGCTCATGCGACCGGCAATCAAGGCACCGAGGCTGACGGCGGGATTGATGTGGCAGCCGGAGACCGCGCCGATGCCATAGGCCATGCCGATCAGGGCGAGGCCGAATGCGAACGCGATGCCGAGGACGCCAACGACGCTGCCGGCGATCACGGCAGCGCCGCAACCGAGAAACACGAGTGTGAATGTTCCGATGAATTCCGCGACGGCTTTGTTCATGTGCGTTCCCCAGGGGCTGGATTTGACGAGCGTCGGTAGCACAGGAATAGCGCCTGAATTCGCAGGCGCCCACGCATAACTCTTATATCTGATAATCAAAGTCGCCGACAAAATCTGCCATAAACCGGCGCGGGCGCGCTACGGCTGCACCAACCGCTGCCGCAACACGCGATGGAGGATCTTGCCGGTTGCGGTGCGCGGCATTTCAGCCTCGGCGATGAAGGTGACGCCGCGCGGCCTCTTGAACGGCGCAATGCGGTCGCGGCACCAGTCCGCCAGTTCATCCGCTGTCGCCGCCTCGCCGTCGTGGAGGATGACGAAGGCGTGGACGCGCTCGCCCCACTTCGCGTCGGGTGCACCGACGATCGCGACGTCGCGGACCTTCGGATGGGCACCGAGCGCCGTCTCGACCTCGGACGGGTAGATGTTCTCGCCGCCGGAGATGATCATGTTGCTCTTGCGGTCGACGAGATGGATGAAGCCGTCGGCGTCGCGTCGCGCGAGATCGCCGACGGTGCAATAGTCACCGCGGAAGGCGTCTGCGGTTTTGTCGGGAAGATTCCAGTAGCCGTCGAACGCCCACGGCGAGCGCGAGAACAGTTCGCCCGCGTCGCCGTCGGCGACTTCGCGACCGTCAGGGCCGAGCAGCTTGATGGGACCAGAGCCGACAACCTCGCGGCCGACCGAGCCGAGTTTCGTGAGCTGGTCCTCGGGATGGAGGATCGTCACCCAACCGGCTTCGGTGGAGCCGTACATTTCATAGAGGCCAGAATTGCGGAACATGTCGAGGACCGAGAGCTTGGTATCGTGGCGGGCCGGCGCGGATGAAATGAGCAGCCGGCTCACGCGATCGACGTCGTACTTGCTGCGGATCGCTGGCGAGAGTGCGAGCATCATGATGTAGTGCGTTGGCACCAGCGAGGTGAACGTCGCACCCGACGTCGCGAGCGTCGCCAGCAGATGCTCGGGATCGACACTCTTGCGGTTGTAAATGGCGGTTACGGCGCCGCAGTACGAAAAGGCGCCGTAGAAGAACAGCGAATTGGCGTGGCACATCGGCATGACGAGGAGCGCCGTGTCGCGGGCTGCGAGCTTGAACTCGATCGCGGTGATGAGCGAGAGTAGCGCGCTGGCGCCGTGGCTGCGGATCGCACCCTTGGGCCGCCCGGTCGTGCCGGACGTATACATCTGTGCCCAGGGATCGGCAGGGTCGATGTGGACGCCGGGCTCGCGATCCGACGCGGCAGCGAGCAGCGCCTCATAGGCATGAAATCCCGCCGGCAGATTGCCGCCGCCAAAGATAATGCGGCGTTGAGGCACGATCGGCAGATCGGCCCCGATCTCCTCGATTGCGCCGACAAGCTGATCCTCGACGATCAGCGCGGACGCGCCGCTGTCCTCGATGATGAAGCGGATCTCGAGCCCGGTGAGCCGGAAATTGATCGGCACCATAACCAGGCCGGCCTTGGCGGTCGCGGCGTATATTTCGACCCATTCGAGCGCGTTGTAAGCGAGCACCGCGACGCGGTCGCCCTCGCCGAGACCGAGACCTATGAGTGCGTTTGCGAGGCGACACGCACGCCCGTTCCAATGACGGAACGTAAGCTGGCGCTCGAGATCGCGAGCCCCAATACGATCGGGAAAGAGCTGCGCGTTGGTGGCCAGCATCTCGCCGAGGTTGAGCATGGGTGTCATAATGGCCTCACTCGCAGTGTGCATCGGACGCCGCTCGATCGGCAAACTGTTCGACGTGGCGCCGCAAGCTCACGTTGCGTTGGCCGGCGCCTCGACGCGCCACAGGTCGCCATGGAAGCGCACCGCCAGCACCAGCACCATCGCAAGCCCGAAGAGCGCGTATGTCGATGCCGTGGCGGCAAACCCGATCCGCTGGATCAGCCAGCCCGCCGCGAGCAACCCGAACGGCAGGGTATAGATGGCGAGGATGCGGACGCCCATGACGCGGCCACGCAGTTCGGCGGTCGTGATGCGCAGGATCAGCACCGCGACCGCGATCATGCTGAAACTCTGCAGAAGGCCGGCGAGAAAAAGGAACGCCATGCCGCCGATGATCGAAATCATCTGCGCAAACAGCAGCAGTGCCAGATACCAGCCCGCCGACGACGCCAGCATGACGCGCGCAAGCGGTGCGCCGAGCGCGTATCGGGAAAAGAGAATCGATCCGATCAACGCGCCGCTGGCATAGCTGGCGGCGAGGTATCCGAGCCCCTTCTCATCGACCAAATAGACCTCACGCGCGACATAGGGGAGCAGGCCGTTGGACAGCGGAAACGCCGTCAGGTTTACGAGCAGCGCCAGCCACATCGATGCCCGCAGTACCGGCCGCGACCACACGAACGCCAGACCATCCTTGAGCTGGCGCCAGAACGAGACCGGCGACGGCAGCGCCAGTGCCGCCGGCATGCCATCGTCCGGTAACGCGGGGGTGGGCACCGCAGCAGGTGCATCTCCGCGACGCACCCCGGTTCCAAGCGTCAACAGGACGCCGAGCAGATAGAGCATCGTTACCGCGATATAAGCAACGCCCAGGCCCCACGCCGCAAACAAACCTGCGCCTGCCAACGCACCTGCAATGCGGGCTGAATCCATCGTCGTTCGCGCGATCCCCATGGCGCCGGTGAGCATGTTGCCTGGCACCGTGCTCGCGATCAGCGCGCTGCGGATGGCGAGATCCGATGGTTTGAGCAAGCCCGCGACGATGCCGATGGTGATGACGATGCCGGGGCTCAGCGCGCCGCGGAACGCGAACGTCATCAGCAACGCCGCCAGCACCATGTAAGCGAGGCGCATCGCCACCAATGTGGTGCGGTGGCCGATCCGATCGCCGACGACGCCGAGCATGGGCGCGATGAGCGTGCCGAAGTACAGCGAGGCGCCAAAGATCGTGAGCATCAGGACCGAACCGGTCTCAACCAGCACGTACCAGCCGAGGATCAAGGTCTCCATCTCCAGCGCCCAGGCGGTGACGAGATCTGCCGGCCACTGGTAGCGGAAGCTCCTGATGCGGAAGGGGGCAAGCCAGGATGGGTTCATTCCGGTATTCCGATTCTCGCGTCGTCGCGGATGTGGTCGTGAAAAGAAGCGGGACGCCGTGAGTGGAACGGAGACCTATGGGACGCAGCGCGCCATACGGTTGCCTGATAAACTAGCAGCGCGAGCAGGTTGCCAAAACCCGGTCGGTGTGCGCTGCGGGATGACCGTGGCGCGCCCGTTGACATCCCGCACACGGTACTGCAAGAAGCTGGCAAGGGGTTCTCCGCGACGACCTCGTGAGGCGCAAGCCCAACGTTCGCGTCCATATCACCTCAGCTCTGAGGGAGGACGCACATGCCATCTCCAACCGAAATTTCTGTGTCTCAGCTCGCCCGCCTCGTCGGGCAGGCCAACGCGCCAACGATTGTCGACGTGCGCACCGATGGCGATTACGCCGAGGATCCGCGTCTCATTCCCGGATCGCTACGACGCAACGCCCAAGATGCCGCGACATGGGCGCATGACTTCGCCGGCTCGAATGTGGTCGTGATCTGTCAGCGCGGCATGAAGCTCAGTCAGGGCGCCGCCGCGTGGTTGCGCCACGAAGGCATCGCGGCCGAGACGTTGGCCGGCGGCTTCGAAGGCTGGCAGGCGAGCGCACTGCCCCTGGTGAATACATCGAAGCTACCACCGCGCGACGGAGCTGGCCGCACCGTGTGGGTGACGCGGGCGCGCCCGAAGATCGACCGCATCGCGTGTCCGTGGCTGATCCGGCGCTTCGTCGATCCGAAAGCGGTTTTTCTCTTCGTGGCACCATCGGAGGTGATGGCGGTCGCCGATCGGTTCGGCGCGACCCCGTTCGACGTTGACGACGTGTTCTGGTCGCATCGCGGCGAACTCTGCACCTTCGATACCATGCTGAGTGAGTTCGGCCTGAACGAGCCCCCCTTGCAGCGTCTCGCTGCCATCGTGCGCGGCGCCGATACCGCGCGGCTCGACCTTGCACCCGAGGCTGCGGGCCTGCTCGCCGTTTCGCTCGGCTACTCGCGCATGTTCAAGGAAGACCTCGCCCAGCTCGACGCCGCGATGGCAATCTACGATGCGATGTATCGGTGGGCGCGTGACGCCGGCGATGAGACGCACAATTGGCCGACGCCACGGAAAAAAACGTAAGGATCAGCCCGATGTCGTCCGAACTCGAAGCTGACGCGCGCGGTGAAACGTCGGCTCGTCACCCTACTTTTGCGGAAGCATTTGCGGTGTGGACCCGCATCGGCTTCCTCTCGTTCGGCGGTCCCGCCGGACAGATTGCGCTCATGCACCGCGTCCTCGTCGACGAGCGCAAGTGGATCGACGAGCGCGGTTTCCTCCAGGCGCTCAACTTCTGCATGCTGCTGCCTGGTCCCGAAGCGATGCAGCTTGCGACTTATGTGGGGTGGCGGCTGCACGGTTTGCGAGGCGGACTCGCGGCCGGCCTCCTGTTCGTCATTCCCGGCGCACTGCTCATGGTACTGCTGTCCGCGCTGTACGCCACATTCGGCAAGCTGCCGCTCGCCGCAGCGCTGCTGGTCGGCGTCAAGGCGGCGGTACTCGCCATCGTCGTCGAAGCGCTGATCCGCATTGCGCGACGGGGGTTGAAAGAGCCCGCTCACCAATGGCTCGCCGCGCTCGCGTTCATCGCGATCTTCTTCTTCGCCGTCCCGTTTCCGGTCATCGTGGTTGCCGCCGCACTCTACGGCTTCGTGATAGGCGGCGGAGTCCGCGAGGTCGGGGTCGATGCCAGACTGAAACGCGAGACACCCTCCGACATGCTCACAGCGACATTGCGCACGACCGCGGTCTGGCTCGCAATCTGGCTGCTGCCATTGATAGCGCTGGCCATGGTGCTCGGCAGCGAGCACGTCCTCACGCAAATCGGCTGGTTCTTCTCGAAACTCGCCGTCGTATCTTTCGGCGGCGCGTATGCGGTCCTCGCGTACGTCGCACAGGACGCCGTGCAGCTCTACGGCTGGATCACGCCGGGCGAGATGGTCGATGCGCTCGGCCTCGCCGAGACGACGCCGGGGCCGCTCATCCTGGTCACAGAGTTCGTCGGCTTCCTCGCCGCTCACCGTCACGGCGGCGGACCGCCGTTGCTGATGGGCACGCTCGGTGCCGTCGTCACGCTGTGGGCAACCTTCGCGCCGTGCTTTCTGTGGATCTTCGTCGGCGCCCCTTACCTCGAGCGCATCAACGCCGAGCCACGACTGCGTGCAGCCCTGGCCGCCGTCACAGCTGCGGTCGTCGGCGTCATCCTCAATCTGACTGTGTGGTTCGCCCTGCACGTCTTGTTCGTGCGATCCGAGGCGGCCTGGTACGGCCCGCTACGGCTTCATCTGCCGGAACTGGCGAGCCTCGACCCAGTCGCCTTAGTGCTGGCAATCATCGCCGCGGTGCTGATGTTCGGCTTGCACCGCGGCATCATGACGACGCTCGCGGTCTGCGGCGGGCTGGGCGTCGCATGGCATCTGCTGACATGACGCTTATGCCGGGAGCATCGACTTCAAGCGATCGACCGCGGCATCCGGCGCCGTCAACACAGGCACCGATGTCGCCGCGTTGACTTTCTCCAACGCCCGCGACGTCGAGAAGTGCGCCAGCATGATCGCATCGCAGTCGGCAAGTTCGCCTGCGCGCGCCGCGACCAGTTTATTGTGTGTCTCAGCGTCGCCCTTGCGCAGCGCGTCCATCGCGCCGTCGACCACAATCGTTCGGAGCGTCGCATCGGCACCGGTTTCCCGGACGAACTCGTCGAACTCCTCGGTCATCGTTACCACCGAAGGTGCGAACGTCGCGAGCATTCCGAT
>LNEA01000586.1 GCA_001464855.1 Rhizobiales bacterium Ga0077530 | reverse complement strand
GACAGCGAGTCGTCGAGCAGATTGACGACCTCCGCGCCGGGCCAGCGGTTCGCGAACGAGCGCTGGATCGGCTCGACGGCGACCGGCGTCCCATGCAGCAATACGATGCGAGGTTTCCTCGACATGGACTTATTCCTTTATCGCGAGGCGCGAGACGAGACCGCCATCGGCGTAGGCTTTCGCCGCGGCAGGTGACGTCAGAGCCGCCATCAGCGCTGCTGCGCCGGCTGCATTCTTCGCATCCGTGAAGATCGCGGCGTCGAAACGCGTGACGGTCTGGAGTTCCGGAGGGAACGGCCCGACGACATCGATGCCGGGCACCGTCATCAATTCGCTGATCTGCTGGATCGCCAATTCCGTTTCGCCACTCGCGACCTTCTCGGCCGTGAAGCCCATCGGGATGACGACAGCGCGCGCATTGACGGCGTCGGGCGCCGGCTTTCGAGTAGGCAACGCCGCGCGCCTCGACCATCGTGCGCTTGAACGCCTCGACCGTCGACACATCGGGTCGCTGGGCACCGCCTTTGACGCCAACGCCGAGAATGGAGTCGGCGAGCATCGCTCGCGTCGCGGCCTGCACGATCCCGCGCTCGACCAGGATATCCATTGAGTTGTCGATGCCGATCATGACGTCGGCACGGTCTCCGCTTTCGATCGACTTCATGATCGCGGCTGTCGGTCGCCAGTCGATGTCGAGCCGCAAGCCGGTGTCGGCCTCGAACGCCGGTTTCAGCCAGCGGTTCACGGCCACTTCTACGGCGAGGCCCGCCATGACGCGGACGGTTTTCATGTCACTCTCGTTCTGCACTTAACGATCCTTCGCGCTACTCTGAGTCTGGCATCACATAATTGAGGGGCAGGCGGCCGCCGTCGGCGTAGACGGTGGTGCCGGTGACGTAACTTGCCTGGTCGCTGGCGAGCCAGGCGACGATCGCGGCGATTTCTTCCGGCTGCCCGATCCGGCCGAGCGGCGTGCGCGAGAGCACCTTCTTGCGAAACGCCTCGTCCTTGACGACACCCGCGAGCAGTGGCGTCTCGATGGTGCCTGGGCCGACAGCATTGACGCGCACGCCATGCGGCGCCAGCGCGATCGCCATCGCCTTTGTGAGCTGCGCGAGGCCGCCCTTCGAGATCGAGTAGGCGACATGATCGGGGAGCGCGAAGACGGCGTTGATCGAACTCATGTTGACGATGGCGCCGGCGCCGCCGCTCGTGTCGCGACGGCCCTGCTTGACCATCTGGCGCGCCACCGCTTGCCCCGCCAGGAACGCGCCCTTGAGATTGGTGCGCAGGACGCGGTCGTACTCGTCCTCGGTGAGATCGAGAAACGGCACGTCGTCGACCACGCCCGCGTTGTTGACGAGCACATCGATGCGGCCATGCACCTCCAGCGTCTTGGCGATGAGGTTGTGGACGTCGAGTTTTTCCGAGATGTCGCAATCGACGAACTGCGCCGCGCCACCGGACTTCTGGATCGCAGCCACGACTTTCTTGCCGTCGTCGTCATTGACATCCGCAACGACGACTTTTGCGCCCTCCTGCGCGAGCCGTATCGCGCACGCGCGACCGATGCCCTGCGCCGCGCCGGTTACGATCGCGATCCTCTCATCGAGCAGCATATTTTCATTCCCTTTATTTTTTCGGCGGACGCGCGGCAATACTAGCCCGGACCACGTCGCACTGCATCGATGACCGCAATCGTCGACATGTTGAGCAGGCCGCGCACAGTGATCGACGGCGTAACGATGTGCGCCGGCCGCGCAGCGCCGAGCAGGATCGGCCCCACCGCAACGCTGCCCGAAACCACCTTCAGCAGGTTGAAGGCGATGTTAGCCGCGTCGAGGCTCGGCATCACCAGCAGGTTCGCCGCGCCCTTAAGCGCCGAGTGCGGGAAAATCTCCTCGCGGATGAAGGAGGAGAGCGCGGCGTCGGCGTGCATCTCACCGTCGACCTGGAGATCAGGCTCCCATTCCCGCACAAGCGCCAGCACATCACGCATCTTGCGCGCCGACGCCGTATTCTCGGTGCCGAAATTGGAGTGCGAGAGCAGCGCCACCTT
>LNEA01000585.1 GCA_001464855.1 Rhizobiales bacterium Ga0077530 | reverse complement strand
GAGCTGGTCGCGAACCACATCAAGGCGCAGGACATGGTCATTACGACCGCGCTGATCCCGGGGCGTCCGGCGCCGCGCCTGATCACCCGCGCCATGGTCGAAAGCATGAAACCCGGCGCCATCATCATCGATCTCGCTGCCGAGCGCGGCGGCAATTGCGAACTGACGGTGCCGGGGCAGATCGTCGAGCACGGTGGCGTGCGCATCGATGGCCGCCTCAACCTCGCGGGCGAAGTGCCCGTCAACGCGTCGAGCCTTTACGCCAAGAACCTGCTGACCTTCATCGATCTGATGATCGACAAGAAGGAAAAGACGCTCAAGGTCGATTGGGACGACGAGGTCATCAAGGGCACGCTCGTCGCCAAGGGCGGCCAGATCGTCCATCCGAACCTGCAGCCGAAGGGAGCCTGAACAATGCGCCCCGTTCTCGCATGGTCGCCACTGCTGCTCGCGCTGACGACGGCTCCGGCCCTTGCCGCCGGCGGCGGTGACGTCAGTCCGTTCGTCTACCAGCTCATGGTGTTCGTGATCGCGATCTTCGTCGGCTACTTCGTCGTGTGGAGCGTCACGCCGGCGCTGCATACGCCGCTGATGAGCGTCACCAACGCGATCTCGTCGGTGATCGTCGTCGGCGCACTGCTGGCAGTGGGCGTAACCTACGCCGCGTCCGGCTCGATCCTCGCCAAGTTCTTCGGCTTCCTCGCATTGATCATGGCCTCGATCAACATCTTCGGCGGCTTCCTTGTCACCCAGCGCATGCTGGCGATGTACAAGAAGAAGGAGAAGAAGTGAGCGATGGCTCCTGGCACATCCTCGTTAGCGACTTTCTCGAACGCCGCATCGACGAGCGGACGTTCCACGATCGCTTCTTCGAGCGATGGAACGCCAGTGACAGAACCCGTCAGGATATTCCGCCGGCCATCGAGACGCTGTTCTACGTTGTCGAAGCCTATTGCCCGGACCCGGCACTGCGTGACCCCGCAAGTCCTTACGAAGCAGATGATGCCGAACTCAGGCAAGCTGCCGGAACGGCGCTCGCCGCGCTTGCCAAGCCCAGCCGCATCATGACGTTCCTCAGCAGGATGAAACCATGAGTGCCAACGCCGCCGCCCTCCTCTACCTCGTCTCGGGCGTCCTCTTCATCCTCGCGTTGCGCGGTCTGTCGAGCCCGGAAAGCTCTCGCCTCGGGAATCTTTTCGGCATGGTCGGCATGGCGATCGCCATCGTCACCACGCTCGCGCTGCTCCAGTCGGCCGACAGCTTTTTCACCTGGTTCCTGATCATCGCCGGTATCGGCATCGGTGGCGCAATCGGCGCCTACACCGCCCGTACCATTCCGATGACGATGATGCCGGAGCTGGTTGCGGCGTTCCACTCACTTGTCGGCCTAGCCGCCGTATTCGTCGCCGCCGCCGCGCTCTATGCGCCGACCGCGTTCGGGATTTCGGACGCGACGGGCTACATCTTCGCATCGAGCCTGCTTGAAATGTCGCTCGGCGTCGCGATCGGCGCGATTACCTTTACAGGCTCCGTCATCGCCTTCGCCAAGCTCTCCGGCCGCATGTCCGGCAAGCCGATCCTGCTGCCGATGCGCCATCTCATCAACGGCGCGCTTGGGCTCTTTCTGATTTTCCTCGTCTACCTGTTCACGCAGTCGGGCGGATCCGCGTGGCTGTTCTGGCTGATCACGATCCTGGCCCTCGCCTTTGGTGCCCTGCTCATCGTCCCGATCGGTGGCGCCGACATGCCCGTCGTCGTTTCGATGCTGAATTCGTATTCGGGCTGGGCCGCCGCCGGCATCGGCTTCACTGTCGGCAACGTCGCACTCATCATCACCGGCGCGCTGGTCGGCTCTTCGGGCGCGATCCTCTCCTACATCATGTGCAAGGGCATGAACCGTGGCTTCCTGTCGGTCATCGCCGGCGGCTTCGGCGGTGAGGTTGCCGGCCCCGCCGGGGGCGACGGCGCCGAGCAGCGCCCGGTCAAGCTCGGTTCGGCCGAGGACGCGGCGTTCCTCATGAAGAACGCCGGCAAGGTCATCATCGTGCCGGGCTACGGCATGGCCGTCGCGCAGGCCCAGCATGCGCTGCGCGAGTTGGCCGATACGCTGAAGAAGGCCGGCGTCGAGGTGAAGTATGCGATCCACCCCGTCGCGGGTCGAATGCCCGGCCACATGAACGTCCTGCTCGCCGAAGCCAACGTCCCCTATGACGAGGTCTTCGAACTCGAGGACATCAATTCCGAATTCGCCCAGGCCGATATCGCCTACGTCATCGGCGCCAACGACGTGACGAACCCCGCCGCCGAGGACGACAAGTCATCACCGATCTACGGGATGCCGGTGCTACAGGTGTGGAAAGCAGGGACCGTCATGTTCAACAAGCGGTCGCTTGCGAGCGGCTACGCCGGCATCGACAATCCGCTCTTCTATCGCGACAACACCATGATGCTGCTCGGCGACGCCAAGAAAATGACGGAAGAGATTGTGAAATCGATGCACTAGGCCGCGTCGGCGACGACCCGGTTGCGGCCTTCGCGCTTCGCGGAATAGAGCGCGTTGTCGGCCCGCTTGAAGAGCGCCTCGGGCGTGTCTTCCTGATACTCCAGCGTGGAGATGCCGACGCTGGCCGTCACAGCCAGCTCGTTACCGGGCGTGACCTGGAACGGCTCGGCGGCAATGGTTGCGCGCAACCGCTCGCCGACCTGGATCGCGCGGGCGAGGTCCGTATCCGGCATGATGATGACGAATTCCTCACCGCCGAGGCGGCAGGCGAGATCGATACCGCGCGTGTTGCGGCGGAAGCGCTGGGCAAACTCGCGCAGCACGTTATCGCCGGCGGCGTGACCGTAGGTATCGTTGACCGACTTGAAGAAATCGATGTCGGCGACGAGGAGCGACAGCGACCGGCCGGAGCGGATCGACTCGCCGACCAGCGTCTTGAGATGACCTTCCATGTAGCGGCGATTGTGAAGACCCGTGAGGCCGTCGGTGATCGCCATCTCGACGCTTTCCTCGAGGCGGGCCTTGAGGAGATCGGCGTGGCGCTTCCGCTTCACCTGGGTGCGAACACGCGCCATCAACTCGTGACGCTCGATCGGTCGCAGAACGTAGTCGTTGACGCCCATATCGAGCCCGCGCAGCAGGCGCGCGTCATCGCTCGGCTCGACGATAATCAGGACCGGAAGATGCCGCGTGCGCTCGAGCGAGCGGACCTGCGAGCACAAACGCAACCCATCGGCATTGGCGAGGCTGAGGCTAACGACGAGCACATCGACCGGTTGCTCGGCGATCTTGAGCAGCGCCGCTTGTGGGTCGCCCTCGACTATAACGGTGTGGGCGCTGCGCAGCGTCTCGGCGATCCGCTGAGCCGAACGCGGATGGTCCTCAACGATTACGATCTGGCCACCTTCACCCGCCGCCTGCCAGTCCATTACAGGCGCATCACCCATCCCCATCTGCTGGGTGGTCGCGGCGCGCGTCAGCATCTCGTCGGACATCACCTTCAAACGCGCCAGGTTCTTGACGCGCGTCACAAGGGCAATGTCGTCGACCGGCTTGGTCAGGAAATCATCGGCGCCGGCTTCCAGCCCGTGCACCTTGTCCGACGGTTGGTCGAGCGCGGTGACCATGATCACCGGGAGGTGCGCCGTCTTCGCATTCTGCTTGATGAGCCGGCAGACTTCGAACCCATCCATACCCGGCATCATCACGTCGAGCAGCACGACGTCGACGCGCTCGCGGGCGATGATGTCGAGCGCCTCGCGCCCGCTGTAGGCGGTCAGGATCTCGAAGTACTCAGCAGTCAGCCGCGCTTCGAGCAGCTTGACGTTGGAGACAATGTCATCGACGACGAGGACCCGGGCAGTCATGATCTGATATCTCGATTATAAATCGCACCCAAGGGATCAATCGGCTTCGACGAACCGGCGCACAGTGTCGATGAAGAGACCGATCGAAATCGGCTTGGAAAGATAAGCCTCGCAGCCGCCCTGGCGGATCCGCTCTTCATCGCCCTTCATGGCGAAGGCAGTTACCGCGATGACCGGAATGTCGCAAAGATCCTCGTCGTCCTTCAGCCACCTTGTGACCTCAAGACCGGAGACTTCAGGAAGCTGGATATCCATCAGGACCAGGTCGGGGCGGTGAGCGCGCGCAAGTGCCAGCGCGTCGGCGCCATTGCGGGCCTCGTAGGTTGCATAGCCGTGCGCTTCGAGCAGATCGCGGAAGAGCTTCATATTGAGCTCGTTATCTTCCACGATAAGCACGCTCGCCTGGGTCTTGCCGGTGCGCGGACCGCGTCCCTCGATCGCGCGCTGGCTCTCCTGGTACGTCATTGATTTGGTCCGCTCGATTGTGGTCATCGGACACTTCCGCCGAATCGCTGGCCCCTCAGTGGCCACATTGCGCCAAAAGCCTAAGGATATGTTTAAGAGCACCGTCCCAACTTGACGTGGAGGCCAATTCCGATGCGCAGCGACCACAGTGGAATTCACATGCCGTCGCTTGAAACGGCACGACAATTAGCCGTCGATGCGTTCCTTTTCCTCGCCCAGGACGAGACACACATCGTTCACTTTCTTAACGCCTCCGGTATCGATCCTGCCGAGTTGCGCACGATCGCGCGCGAAGATCGGACGCTGGCGGCCGTCCTCGAGCACCTGCTGGCGAACGAATCGCTCCTTCTGGTGTTTGCTGCCAACGCCCATCATCAGCCCTCCGAAGTTGCTCCGGCGCTCGCCCGTCTGCGTCGCGACGGCGACATGGCTGGAGATTCGGCCGGGGATTTGGCCGGGGATTCGGCATGAGGCCAACGGTCCCCGTGTCCACGTCTTCCGCGTCGACCCCACTCAAGACGCACCCGTTGCTCGTCGGCATCGATCTTGGCGGCACAAAGATCGAAGGCGTGGTGATGGGCCGAGACGGCACCGAGCGACCGCGCCAGCGG
>LNEA01000584.1 GCA_001464855.1 Rhizobiales bacterium Ga0077530 | reverse complement strand
TGGCTCAATGGCCGCACGCTGGGCCCCGATCTGTCCGCCGCGCTGGGGCGGCCAGTCCGGCTCGCCAACGATGCCAACTGCTTCGCGCTTTCCGAGGCCCGCGACGGTGCGGCCGCCAACGCCGGATGCGTCATCGGCATCATTCTCGGCACGGGATGCGGCGCCGGGATTGTGATCGACGGCCGCCTCCTCGATGGTCCCCGTGGCATTGGCGGCGAGTGGGGTCACAATCCGCTTCCCTGGGCTGCCGCCGACGAGTTGCCGGGCCCGCTGTGCTGGTGCGGACGGCGCGGCTGCATGGAGACTTGGGTTGCAGGGCCCGCCCTGGCTGCGGCCTACCTCGGCGGTGGCGGGAATACCTCAGACAGCGAGGAGATCGTACGCCGCGCGGCAGCCGGCGAAGACCTCGCGAGGACTGCCCTCGCGCGGCACGCCGACCGGCTCGCGCGCGGTCTCGCGGTCATCGTCAACATGATCGATCCCGATGTGATCGTACTCGGCGGCGGGCTCTCGCGCCTCGCCCATCTATATGCCGACCTCCCGGCGTTGATGGCACCGCACATCTTCTCGGACGATACGCGCGTCGACATCCGCCCGCCACGCTGGGGCGACGCCTCCGGCGCCCGGGGTGCGGCATGGTTGTGGGGTGATTCTTGAGTGCCGCGGTCCGCAACGCCTTTCTTTGTCGCGGTCGCCGACGACTTCGCCTACCGGCGCCGCGGTGCTGCCTCGCGGTCGCATCATCGCCTCGCGATCTTCGATCGCTACCTTTTTCGTGTGTCGAGCGATGATCTGACGTAGCGGCCGAAGGCCGCGAGGTAGTTCTCCGACCGGGGAGGCAGCCCCGCGGCCGCAGTAGCCGAAGGCGTTGCGGACCGCGGCAAGAAAAGCGAAGCGGCTTACTTCCGCTTCGCCTTAACATCGCATTTACCGGGATCCAGGAACGAGATTTCCTTGAGCACACCGCGCACGGCAAACGAGCCGTAGTCGATCTTCAGGCGGCGCGAGACCCCATTCGAATAATAAAGGAAGGCCAATTCGTAGGTCGGCACTGCGTCCTGGCGTTGCGTCGCGGGCTCGTAGTAGCTGATCGACATCGGCCACGCGACCAGACCATCGAGCGGCTTCGCTGACGCGACGTCTTCAAGTCCGGAGAGATCGCCCGGCGCCCGCGCCTTCCCGATGAACGAAATCGTCGTGTAGACCTTGTCGCCCTTCTCGGAGCCGTCATACAGATCGGCGGTGAAGAGCCGTTCGCCGCGCCGGGCGCGCACGACCAACTCGCGCGAATGCTGGACTGGGAACATCGCCTGCTGCGTGAGATCGATTTGCTTGCGGCTCGGCTGCGTCAGAGCGACCTTGAGCCGGCCGGAAGATTCAGTGCGCGAGGCGTCGCCGACCGTCGTTTCCGTCAACTTCCGGTCCCGGAACTGAGTGGTATTGAAGCGAAACGCCCGCGAGGCGGCGTCTTCCCAACTCGTGGTACGCAAGTCGGTGATGCTGGCTGTGCCTTCCTGGTTCACGACCTGGGTGACGAAGCGCATGCTTTGCGAGTAACCGGTGCAGACGTTGCCCGTCAGCTCATAGACCATCCGGCCGCTCATCTCGGCAATACCAGACCCACCGGCCGCCCGATCCAGCGTGATGTCGTAGACGGCCCGATGCGGACTGAGCACCACGGCTTCAGCCGGCGCAGCGGTGCTCTCCGCCGACACCGCGACAGTGCAAGCGACGACAGTCAGCCAGAACCTACGACCGATTATCCGGGCGTCACCCATACGGCCTCTCCCTGCTTCAGAGCCGTCGCCGCGCATGTACCACCGTCAGAAACGCGCCCCGCTGTCCCTGCGTTGCGCCCCTGCGGTCACTGAACGCATCAAACGCTAACCGCGCCTCAGTAATCCCAAATGAGTCTTTGTCGTCAATCGGATTGAGACGCTGGACCCGCGGCAAAATCGAGGCGGGCGAAGCGTCGCCCATCCGTCTACATGCCGAAATAGCGGGCAATGAACCGCTCATAGATTGCCATGAGCGCGGTGAGATCGGCAACCGCGACGCGCTCGTCGACATGGTGCGCGAGTGCGTTCGTCAGGCCAAACTCTACGACGGGGCAGTACGCCTGGATGAAGCGGGCGTCGGAGGTGCCACCATTGGTGGTCAGTGCCGGCACGCGACCCGTGCCGTCCTCGACGGATTTCGCAAGCGTGTGAACCAATGCGCCGGGCTTGGTCAGGAACACGTCGCCGGTGCCGGAGAACGAGACGTCCCACCGCGCGCCGACATCGCCGGCCGCCGCCGCGCACTGCTCACGCACCCACGCCTCGGCCTTCGGCCGGGTCCACAAATTGTTGTAGCGGATGTTGAACTTCGCGCGCGCCTCGTTTGGGATGACGTTGGTCGCCGTGTTGGGCACCGTTACTACCGTGACCTGGAGGCTCGATGGCTCGAAATCGGCGTTGCCTTCGTCCAGCGGCGTCGAGGACAGCCGGTCGATCAGGCGGGCGAGCTTCGGCACCGGATTTTCGGCGAGCGCGGGATAGGCAGCGTGACCCTGCTTGCCCGCCACCACCAGTTCCGCGTTCAGCGACCCGCGACGGCCAATCTTGATCTCCTGGCCGAGCAGGCTTGGATTGGACGGCTCGCCGACGATGCAAGCGTCCATCACCTCGCCCTTGTCGCGCATCCAGTCGAGCACCTTCATCGTGCCGTTGATCGACGGCCCTTCCTCGTCGCCAGTGATGAGAAAGCTGATCGCGCCGGGCAACTCGCCGCCGTGACGCTCGACAAGGCGGAGCGTGGCCGAGACGAACGCGGCGATGGCGCCCTTCATGTCGACTGCGCCGCGACCGTAGAGCACGCCGTCGTGAATCTCGGCGCCAAATGGCGGATGCGTCCAACGCGCGGCGTCGCCGACGGGCACGACGTCGGTATGGCCGGCAAAGCACAAATTCGGCTGCTTGCGCCCAAGTCGCGCGTAGAGATTGTCGACGTCGGGCGTCCCGGGCGTAGTCATCACTAAGCGGTGACATTCGAACCCGGCAGGCTTCAGCGCCGCCTCGAGCAGCGTGAGCGCACCACCTTCATCGGGTGTCACCGATTGGCAGCGGATCAGCGCCTGGGCAAGCGCCACGGGGTCCTTGAAGTCGAGCGTCATGGGAGAGCCGGTCGCCGGAGGGAACCATATACCACCGCACCCTGAAGGCGCGATCGCATGACCGACGCTCTAGCATCCGGAGAAAGCGGAGAGAAGTCCGCTGAAGGGTGACTAGCCCTGCTCGATGACGTACCCGGCGCCGCGAACGGTGCGAATGACTTCGCTTTCCTTGCCGCGCACCAGCGCCTTACGCAACCGCCCGATGTGGACGTCGACGGTCCGCTCGTCGAGTTCGGCCTGCCGCCCCCAGACACCATCGAGGATCTGCTCGCGGCTGAGCACGCGCCCCGCCCGCTCCATCAGGAATTCCAGCAGCCGATATTCCGTCGGGCCGAGCCGCACTTCGCGCACCGACCGCTTCACGCGATGCGCCAGCCGATCGAGTGTCACATCGCCAACCGAGATGACGTCGGCAACGCGCTCGGGGGAGGCCCGGCGCAGCATGGCCTTGACGCGCGCGATCAACTCCGCGACCGAGAACGGCTTCACGATGTAATCGTCGGCGCCGGTCGCGAGACCGCGCACACGATCGCCTTCCTCGCCGCGCGCCGTCAGCATGATGATCGGAACACCGGTCGTCTCGTTGCGCTGGCGCAATCGGCGACACAGCTCAATACCCGAGACACCGGGGAGCATCCAATCGAGCAGAATCAGGTCGAAATGATCTTCGTTGACGAGGATCTGGGCCTCCTCGCCGGTCTCCGCGACCGACACCGCAAATCCCTCGCCTTCGAGGTTGTAGCGGATCAGTTCGACGATCGCAGGATCGTCTTCGACCACCAGGAGCTTGACGCTCATGCGAGCCCGACCCTCTCTCGCCACCGAGCCGTCCGGGGCGCCGTCGCTCCGGATCGCGCTGCCTCGTGCCGTTCTCAAGGTTGCGACGCGCACGCGATCATCTCCCATCTAACAGCGTGAGAATGTTCCGCACGGGCGCTCTGCAGCGCCTCGATCGGAACGGTCACGCATCTCGTTTGCGCCGATCACGACTCACCCACCCTGATCAGCGTCGAACTGGTATCGTCGCTCTTCGGCCGCGCATCCGTCACAGGCCGGCCGTGGACAAGGAAATGCACGTTCTCGGCGATGTTCGTTGTGTGATCGCCGATGCGCTCGATGTTCTTGGCGCCAAACAGCAGATGGGTGCAGAGCCCGATGTTGCGCGGGTCTTCCATCATGTAGGTCAGCAGCTCGCGGAACAGCGAGTTGTACATCGCGTCGATCTGCTCGTCGGCGCGCCAGACGCCGAGCGCCTTGTCGGCCTCACGCTCGCCGTAGGCGTCGAGCACGTCCTTGAGCTGCTTCAGCGCGAGCTCGGTCATGTGCTTGAGCCCCGTGAGCAGGGGCTTTGGATGGTTCTCGCCGGAGATCGCGAGCGCGCGCTTCGCCATGTTCTTCGCGAGGTCGCCGATGCGCTCGAGGTCGCCGGCGATCTTCAGCACGGTCATGATGTGGCGCAGGTCGTCGGCGAGCGGCTGGCGCTTGGCGATCATGACGATCGCCTGATCCTGCAAGTCGCGCTCGAGCTGGTCGATCTGGGTATCGCTGGCGACGACCTCGGCAGCGAGCTTGGGATCGCGCCGCTCCAGTGCTTCGAAGGCGCGGCCGAGCTGCTGCTCGGCGAGACCACCCATTTGCGAGACGCGCTTGTCGAGCAGCAACAATTCCTGCTCGAAGGCCTTGACCGTGTGCTCGCGCATTGTGGTGCTCTCCTGCGCCCCGTATGGGCTCATGATCGGCGACCGATGACGGCCGGTACTCCCGATCTGCCCAGAAGGTAGCGGTGACTGCCTACAGAATTGTGACAGCCTAATGCATTGGCTAACAACAGACTAATGTCTAATCGCTGGGACGGCGCGCCTGCTCGTCGATGACAAAAGTGAAGATCGAACCCTTGCCGAGTTCGGATTCGATTCTCAGCTCGCCGCGATGGCGGTTGGCGATGTGCTTAACGATCGCCAGGCCAAGGCCGGTACCGCCTTTCTCGCGGCTCGACTTGGCGTTGACTCGGTAGAAGCGCTCGGTGAGCCGTGGCAGATGATCGGGCGCGATTCCCGGCCCCTTGTCCCGCACCGCCACCGCAAGCCGCATCGACGGCCCTTGCCGGATCCGCCGCACCGCCACTTCGACCGTGCCGCCCGGACGACCGTACTTGAGCCCGTTCTGCACGAGGTTTTGCACGACCTGCACGATCTCATCGGTCTCACCAAGCACAATCGCTGGGCCTTCGCATGGAATGAACGTCAGCGTCGCCTCGGACGCACGCGCGACCGGCTCCAGCGCTTGTATCGCGGCCGCCACCGTCTCGTTGAGGTCGATGGCGGTGCGCGGCGGTAAATGTTCGCGCATCTCGACGCGGCTCAATGACAGCAGATCCTCGACGAGGCGCGACATCCGCGCCGCCTGCTGGCTCATGATGCCGAGAAAACGCTGCTGCGCCGCCGGATCACTGCTCGCGCGCCCTTGCAGGGTTTCGATAAAGCCAACCAGCGACGCCAGCGGCGTGCGCAGTTCATGGCTCGCGTTGGCGACGAAGTCGACGCGCATCCGGCCGAGACGATCTTGCTCGGTGAGATCGTGCAAAGCCATGATCACGCGCGGCGGCGAACCTGCATCGGTCGCCGCCTCATCTTCAAATGTTTCCGCGAGTGCAGTCAGCGTGATGCGGACGCGGCGGTCGATCGGAACGCGCTCCTGCACCTCGACTGTGCGCTGACGGCCGTCATCAATGACCTCGTCGATCGCCTGGAGAAACTCAGGATCGCGCGTGAGCAGCGAAGGCTGTCCGCCGACCCGCGCATTGACGTGCAGCTCCCGCGCCGCCGGATTGACATGGATGATCGTCCCGGCTTCATCCAGCGCCAGGATCGGGTCCGGCACCGCGTCGAGTACCGCTCGCCAGCCGCCCACGGGTTCGGCTTCACCAAACCGGCCGTGGTGCTCACCGTCGCGAGCGAACGCGCCGCCATCATCATCGAGCCCGATCAGTGCCGCCAATCCCAGCGCAAGGCAGGCCCCGAGGGCGAACAGCCACGCCGACACGCCTGCGAGTAGCGCGCAGATACCGCCGACAATCGCTGCTACCACCAACAGCAGCGCGCGGCGCCGAATGCGGTCCGTCGCCGTCGCCAGCATGGCGCCCAGCACACCGGCGATCGACTGGGGATCATTGTCCGGTCTCGGTTTCCGTCGCCGACTTGTATCCGGTTGGAGGCCGCAGCGACAGAGGGCTGAGAGGGTAGTTCAGTTACTGAGCAATTGTTGGTGGACTTTCGCGCTTAAAGGAAAGCTAAAGCACCGCCACCAGGAACACACCGGCGACCGCCATCGCCGCGATGGCCGCGATCGTCGCCATGCGCTTCTGGCCTTCGCGCCACGGCATGTTCTCGATCAGCAGCACGCGAATGCCGCCGAGCAGATGGATCGCGAGCAGCAGGACGAGACCGGTCTCGGCAAGTTTGACCAGCGGTGCCTTGGTCCAGTGCAGGAAACCGTCGAGCTGGGCTTCGTTGCTGATCGCCAACCCGAGCACGAGAAAATGCAGCGGCAGGAACGCCGCGAGCAGGACGCCGGAAACGCGATGGATCATGGCCGCGAGCCACAAGCGATCGCCACGGTATGCAGTCGTATGCGGGCGCGTGCTCATGACAACACCACCGCGGCGACGGCGCGCAAGCCGAGAATGAGCAGCAGCGCCCCAAAAATCCACATCAGCCGGTCGAGCGCCTTCTCGCGCCAGCCGAGCCATTCGCGGGCGACCCCACGCACGCCGATCGCGCCATGGACCGCAGCCGCCACCACGAAGGTCCCGTAATAGAGGCCCCACACGACACTGCCGCGCGTGCGGCCGAGAATTTCCGCGGCGCTCAAGCCCCGGTTGGTCGCGTAGATGATGACGATGAGATGGACGACGATGAGCGGCACCATCAGCGCAGCCGTCATGCGCTGCCAGACGTAGAGACGAACCGCGCTCACGAGATCTCTCCGCGGATATAGGCCTGCATCGTGCGGCGCTTGAGGCCGGCGATGGACGCGGTTGGATTGAGCTGCTTGGGGCAGAGCTGTTCGCAAGACTGATGCGAATGGCAGTTGTGGCAACCGCCATTTCCGGCCGCCGCGAGGAGGCGGAGCTGGTTGCCGGTGTCGCGCACGTCGTTGACCAGCGACCACGACCGGTTGAGCGCCGCCGGGCCGAAGTAGTCGGGGTTCAGTTGATGCACTCGATGGCGGCGTCGGCGGCTTGCCGCTCGGCGCTGTCGGGGCTGATGGTCTCGAGCGGCTCGTAGCGCGTGCGTGATGGCACGAAGATGCCCATCGCCTTCTGCCACTTGTCGAAGAACGGCGTCATATCGGCGGCGAGGTCGCGGATGACAGGCAGATTGGCAAGCGGCCCGATCTCAAGCCGTCCGTTCTCGACGACCTTCGACACATGCGTGCGGCACGTCCAACGCGGGCGGCCATTGACGGTCATCGCGCACGAGCCGCACACGCCGACCCGACAGGCGAAGCGGTAGGCGAGCGTGGGATCAGCATGGCGCTGGATCCATGTCACGACATCGAGCACGGTCTGGCTGTCACGACGCGGCACGTCGAACGACTCGTATTCGCCTTCTTCGCCGCCGCGCCAGACGCGAACCTCCATTGTCGCTTCCGTTGTCGTGCTCATGCCCGCACCGTCACTCTCACCTTGTGGATCATGTTGTTGCCGAACCCGCTGCGATCCCAGCGCTCTTCGAGCGGCTGCGTGTCACCGTTCTCGTCGGTGGCGCGACACGTAATCTCGTGCTCGCCGTCGGTCGCGTTCCACGTCGCCTGCCAGCCGCGCCAAGCATAGCGCCCGTCGACCAGCGCCAGCGTCGCATCCTGCCACACGCCATCAACACCGAACTCCACCCGCGTGATCGGCACGCCGTTGCCGGTCCAGGCACGGCCGAAAACGGTTACCGGCCCCGGCGGCACCAGCCGATGGCGCGTGTACCAGTCGGGAATACCCGGCGGCACCATCAGCGACTTCACCCGCATATGGGTGACCGGGACGCCCGGATCGTCGGCGCTCTCGCGATACATATAGGTCCCGACCTGCTGTTGGCCCTCATAGGGCCGATCGAGCACTTCGATGCGGTCGAGCCACTTGACGCTGGCCATGCCGTACCAGCCGGGCACGATCAGGCGCAGCGGGAAGCCGTGTTGGGGCAGCAACGGCGCACCGTTCATGCCCCACACCAGAAGCACGTCGTCACTCAGCGCGAGCTGCGGCGCGAGACTGCGGCCATACTCGTGGAAGACTTTGTCGAAGCCGCGGTCGATACCGAGGAAGACGACATCGATGGCATCCGGCTCGAGGCCGGCGCGTTCGAGCACCGCGCGCAATGGCGTGCCGGTCCATTCCGATGTACCGACGGCCTCATACATCCACGGCATACTCTGGCGGCGCAGGCCGATGTTCGCGCGACCGTTGCCGGCACATTCGAGCGTCACCCGCAGCGTCTTTTCCGGTAGCGCCTTGAGTTCAGCGAGCGACAGTTTCAACGGCTGGCGTACGCGGCCCGTGATGCTCAGCGTCCAATCGGCAGCCGAGGGGACATAAGGAACGTCGAAATGGTTGAGCAGGTAGTGGAGCCCGGTCGGCGTAACGTCGTGGCGCAGCGCCTCGAGCAGGATCCCCGAGTTCCGATTGGCGAGCCGCACTTCCTCGCGCAGGAAGTCGCCATCCTGGTTAGGGCGTCCACCCTCGATATCAAACGGAGAGACCCAGTTTCCTCGGTCGGTCATGTCATTTTCCTTGTTCGCCCGGAACCTAGCAAAACACTCCGGCCCGTCAATCTATGGCTGCGCATGGCCGACGACGGCGCCCGCGTATCTCGATGACGATGAGGCAGCAACCGTTGCAGCCACTTCCGCGTATCCCCGGCCGGGAGCTATTCTCGCAGGCTCTGATGCCGAACGGGGGATGCCCATGCAAGACACGTTTCGAGCCGCCGCCGAGCGTACTGCTCACGCTGTCGGAACCTACTGGGCGTTTTTGGCAGCGCTGGCGACGGTTGCCGTCTGGGGCGTGACAGGGCCCTATTTCGCCTACTCCGACACCTGGCAGCTCTTCATCAATACGGGCACGACAATCGTGACCTTCCTGATGGTGTTCCTGATTCAGAACACCCAGAATCGGGAATCACGGGTCATGGCCTTGAAACTCGATGAACTGATCCGGGCGGTGGAAGGTGCTCGCACCGGCTTCGTCGATCTCGACCATATGTCCGACGAGGAACTGGAGGCGGTGCAGAAGGAATTCTCCCGCCTCAAGGAAAAGTACGCGCCACTGGTCGACGACGACCTCGCGCACGTCCAGCACGCCCTGGCCAAACGCCATCGGCGGAGGCCCAAGAAATAGAAATCGGGGTTTGTTACGGTTGAATCGGCAGCCCATGGAGGGCGCCCGGCTGAAATATCGCTGGGATGCCACCCGGGGCGCGCGCCCCTGCGGGTAACCATGCCCATCCCGCGCCGCGGCCGCGTCCCGCTTGCCGGACCGCCCCACTTTCTGTATAGACCCCCCAGCTTTCCAACATCGATCGCGACTTGAGGCCGGCAAACGCCGCCGCTGCGGCGATCGCATTCTGCCAGAGAGACCGAGACCATGAAGAACATCGAGGATTTCCACCCCGACTATCACCTGATCAAAGTGGTCATGACCGACGGCACCGAGTACCAGACGTACTCGACCTACGGCAAGGAAGGGGACACGCTGAACCTCGAGATCGACCCGACCACCCACCCGGCCTGGACCGGCGGCAACCAGCACATGCTGGACCGCGGTGGCCGCGTCTCGCGCTTCAAGAAGAAGTTCGAAGGCCTCTTCTGATTATTGTGCGCTGCAGCGCACATTTAATGCACTTTGCGCGATTGTACGGCCCCCCTTGAAGTCAAGGTGGGGCCGTCCTGCTTTTGCTGTAAATCATCCCATCAGCAATGCGTGAAGGCGTGTGGCCAAGCCTGATATCTCCGGCTATAGAGAGTCTAAGTTGCAGGCCCTGCCGTAACGGGGCCGCTGCTAGGGGCTGGGGCGAGATCGATCGACGAGCAGGGGCGGCGGAATGCAGCCCGCGGTCTCGTTCGGCAGCGATGGCTCCCCGGCGGAGAAACGAGCCAGGGATCGAGGCGAAATGCAGGCGAGTGAAGTCGCGGCTAAAGCATTGCGACGAGGTCGTACACCTCCAACCGACATCAAGGACCCCCAGTACTTCCACAAGGTCGTTGATTGCCAGTGGGCCTGCCCGACCCACACGCCCGTTCCCGAGTACATTCGTCTGATCGCGCAGGGCGAGTATGCCGCTGCCTACATGCTCAATTGGGAATCGAACGTCTTCCCGGGCATCCTCGGTCGCGTCTGCGATCGCCCGTGCGAACCGGCGTGCCGGCGCGGCCGCATCCAGGTCGGCGACGAGGGCAACGCCAAGGATCCCTCGAAAAAGAATGCCGAGCCCGTTGCGATCTGCCGTCTGAAGCGCGTTGCCGCGGATTACAAGGGCGAGATAAGCAGCTTCCTTCCAAAAATTCCGGCGCAAAAGAACGGCAAACGCATCGCGCTCATCGGTGCCGGCCCCGCGTCGCTCGCGGTGGCGCGTGATCTGATGCCACTCGGCTACGACGTGACGCTCTACGAGCGCGATCCGGTTCCGCCTTCCGGCGAGCGTGCTCGATGAGGAAGTCGGCATCGTTCTCGGCATGGGCGTCAACGCGCGCTTCGGCGCCGAGATCTCGAGCCTCAAGGCGCTGCACGGCGAAGGCTACGACGCAATCTTCGTCGGTACCGGCGCGCCCAAGGGCAAGGATCTGGAATTGCCGGGTCGCGCAGAGGCCGCCGCCAACATCCACATCGGCATCGACTGGCTGACGTCGGTCGCCTTCGGTCACGTCGAGAAGGTCGGCCGCCGCGTCGTCGTCATCGGTGGCGGTAATACGGCGATGGACTGCTGCCGCACGGCGCTGCGGCTCGGCGCGGAAGCCGTCACGGTGACCGTACGCAGTCCACGGAAGGTGATGAAGGCATCCGACTGGGAGATCAAGGACGCGCTCTACGAGGGCATCCCGATTCTCGACAATCACGCTCCCAAGTCGTTCGTCCTAAAGGACGGCAAGCTCGCGGGCATCATATTCGAAAAGATGGTCGTCACCGGCACCGACGCCAAGGGCCGTCCCAAGCTCGAAGCCTCCGGCGAACTCGTCACGATCGAGTGCGACGACGTCCTGATGGCGATCGGCCAGGAGAACGCGTTCCCGTGGATCGAGCGCGACATCGGCATGACATTCAACGAGTGGGGCCAGCCCGCCGTCGATCGCAAGACGTTCATGAGTTCGGTCCCTGGCATCTTCTTCGGCGGCGATGCCGCTTGGGGGCCGGAGAACATCATCTGGGCGGCCTACTGCAACGGCAAAAGCCTCGTCGAACGCCCGCAACCCGGCCACACCCTGGTCAGCCAGAAGATGGGAATCCACGAGTGGTCGTACTCGAACAATTACGACCCTCGAAAACGCGAGGCGGTGCCACACGCCAAGCTCGAGGCGTCGCTCAAGAACCTGAAACTCGAAGTCGAGCTGGGATTCGACGATAAGATCGCTGCCCGCGAGGTCGAGCGCTGCCTCAATTGCGATGTGCAGACCGTGTTCACCGAGAACCTGTGCATCGAGTGCGACGCGTGCATGGATATCTGCCCGGTCGACTGCATCAACTTCACCGAGAACGATGACGAGGCGGACCTGCGCAAGGAACTGCGCGTGCCGGCCTTGAACCTGACGCAGGACATCTACGTATCGGACGTGCTGAAGACCGGCCGCATCATGGCCAAGGACGAGGATGTCTGTTTGCACTGCGGCTTGTGCGCCGAGCGGTGTCCAACCGGCGCCTGGGACATGCAGAAGTATGCCTATGTGGAAGCCCAGGCCTCATCGGCCTGCCTCAGCCACCACAACGCCTATCTCGGATAAATCAGACACTGTGAGGGCCTGCGGAAACGCCGGCCCTTCTTGACGTTAGAAAACGCTTGAACGGACTGAAGCGCCCGAACCGCACAGAATAGGCGGCGGGCCGCGAATCGGAATGAGGACGACAGAGACGCCATGAGCGGAATCAACGATTTCGTCATCAAGTTCGCGACCGTCAACGGCTCGGGCTCGGCCTCGGCCAACACCATGGTCGCAAAGACGCTGTTCCGGATGGGCATCCCGGTGAGCCCGAAGAACATCTTTCCGTCGAACATCCAGGGCCTGCCGACGTGGTACGAGGTCCGCGTGTCGGAAGCGGGTTACCTTGCGCGCCGCGAGGGCATCGACTTGATGGTTGCGATGAACCCGCAGACCTACGCCGAGGATCTCGCCGAAGTGGTGACCGGCGGCTGGCTGCTCTACGACAGTTCGATGCCGCGCATCTGGCCGCGCGACGACATCACGCTGCTGCCTATACCGATCGCGCAGATCTGCGCGAAGCAATGGAAAGACGCGCGCCAGCGCCAGCTGTTCAAGAACATGGTCTACGTCGGCGCGCTGGTCGAGCTGCTGTCGATGGACATCGAAGTTCTGAAAGGCGTCGTCGGCGATCAGCTCAAGGGCAAAGAAAAGCTGATGACGGCAAACATGCAGGCCGTCGACCTCGGCCGCGACTATGCGCGCGAACATTTCCAGAGCCCGCTGCCGATCCGCGCCCGCCACGCCGAGCGCGCCAAGGGCAAGATCATGGTCACCGGCAATGAGGCCGGCGGCCTCTCGGCCGTCTACGCCGGCGCGACGGTATGCGCGTGGTACCCGATCACGCCGTCGACGTCGCTCGCCGAGGGCTTCGAAAAGCACGCGCGTCGGATGCGCATCTCCAAGGACGGGAAGAAGCTCTACGGCATCGTTCAGGCCGAGGATGAGCTGGCCGCGATCGGCGTTGCGATCGGTGGCGCCTGGAACGGCGCGCGATCGTTCACGGCGACTTCCGGCCCCGGCATCTCACTGATGAGCGAATTTCTCGGCCTCGCCTACTTCGCCGAGATCCCGATCGTCCTGTTCAACATCCAGCGCGGCGGCCCTTCGACGGGTATGCCGACGCGCACCGGGCAACCTGATATCATCTCGTGCGCCTACGCGAGCCACGGCGACACGAAGCACGTCCTCCTGTTCCCATCGAATCCGACTGAATGTTTCTCGATGGGCGCCGAGGCCTTCGATCTCGCCGAGCGGCTGCAGACGCCGGTCATGGTCATGTCGGATCTCGACATCGGCATGAACGACTGGATCACCGATCCGTTCGAGTGGGACGACGCAAAGGCTCACGATCGCGGCAAGGTGCTGTCGGCGGAACAGCTCGAGGCCTTCAAGACGGTGAAGGGCCAGCCCTGGGGCCGCTATCAGGACGTCGATGGTGACGCCATTCCCTATCGCACGCTGCCGGGCACCCATCCGACGATGGGCGCGTTCTTCACCCGCGGCACAAGCCACGACGAGAACGCGCGCTACACCGAAGACGGGACAATCCATCAGCGCGTCATCGATCGCATCCGGCGCAAATTCGATACCGCCGCGACGTACGTGCCGAAGCCCGAGATCGATATTCGCGACAAGAACGTCAAAGTCGGCCTGATCTACTTCGGAGCCAACCGCCCAGCGGTGCTCGAAGGCCTCGACGAACTCGAGCGCGCCGGCGTGCGCCTCAATGCGATGCGCCTCAAGGCCTTCCCGTTCAACGAGGACGTGAAGGCATTTTGCGCGGCGCACGACCAGATCTTCGTCGTCGAGCAGAACCGTGACGCTCAAATGCGCCAGCTTCTGATGACCGAAGCTAACGTCCCCGGCACCAAACTCATTGCGACGCTCAGCTACGATGGAACGCCGATGACGGCGGCGTTCGTCCGCAAAGCCGTGCTCGCCCGCCTTCATCCCGAAAAAGCCGCCGCCGCCGAGTAGCAGGAACCTCTAGTGAGATGATCGAGAAATTCGCCATGTCACGGTGCTGGGTCGGGAGCGAATTTCTCGACCTGAATCACACTAGCAAGATTATAATTCTAGTGTCCCTTTTGATTCCGAAGTTCGCTCGGGACACCAGCATCGAGATCTGGCGAACTTCGGAATCGGGACACTAGCCATGAGCTACATCGCCAAGCCATCCGCGCATCACCCGGCGCTTCCCCGCAATGCCCTCGGCCTGACGCGCCGCGACTACGAGGGCTCGATGTCGACGCTGTGCGCCGGCTGCGGGCACGATTCGATCACCGCCGCCATCATCGAAGCCTGCTTCGAGATGGACCTGCCGGCGCACCGTATTGCCAAAGTCTCGGGTATCGGCTGTTCGTCGAAGGCGCCGACGTATTTCCTCTCGCGCAGCCACGGCTTCAACTCGGTGCATGGGCGGATGCCGTCCGTAACGACGGGCGCCAATATGGCCAACCGCGACCTCGTCTATATCGGCGTGTCCGGTGACGGCGACACCGCCTCGATTGGTCTCGGCCAGTTCTGTCATGTCGTGCGCCGCCGGCTGAACATGACCTATCTCGTCATGAACAACGGCTGTTACGGACTGACCAAGGGGCAGTTCTCGGCGACCAACGACAAGAATTCGCCGTCGAAGAAAGGCGAGGCGAATCCGTTCGACGCGATCGACCTCTGCCAGATGGCGATCCAGCTCGGCGCCGGCTTCGTTGCGCGCTCCTTCTCAGGCGACAAGAAGCAGCTCCTGCCGCTGATCCAGGCCGCGATCAGCTACAAGGGGTTTGCGTTCCTCGACGTGATCAGCCCGTGCGTGACCTTCAACAACCACCCGAGTTCGACCAAGAGCTATGAATACGTGCGGATGCACAACATGGCGTCCGAGAACAAGCTCGACTACGTCGAGCCGATGGAAGAGATCACCGCCGATTACGCCGAGGGCACCGCGACGAATGTGACGCTGCACGACGGCGCGCAACTCCGGCTCTACAAAGTCGACGGCGGCCATGATCCGCGCGACTCAGACGCTGCGATCGACACGATCCGCAAGAACGCAGCGAAGGGTACCGTCGTCACCGGTCTCCTCTACGTCAACGAGGACCAAGTCGACCTCCATGACGTCCTCGACACCGACGCTCGCCCGCTGAATGCGGTCCCGATGTCCGAGCTTTGCCCCGGCTCGAAGGCGCTCGAAGGCATCAACGCGCGGCTCCGCTGAAGTCGCTCCGCGGCGCCGTCTCAACTCTCAGCGCTGATAATCAGCGCTGAGAACGCGGCCAAACCCCTGCCAAACCATCTGATCTTGGTGCTTGTCGCTGCGTGTGTCGCGCTGGGGAGTTCAGGCGCGTCACCAGTGCATTTGACTGGGATCACGAACCCGTGATCTGGTTTCCGGTCAACTAGAAGTCGTCGCGAACCCGATCTCCGCTCATCCCATGCTGACTGCGCACCCGCCGTTGCCGGCCTCCACATCGGTACGCCTCTCCGCGCGCCACTACGACCTCGCGGCGGTGGTCGTGCTGCTCGTGCTCGGCGTTTGCGCGGCGCTGACCTTCCGCGATTACGGCCTCGGCTGGGACGACTACACGCACTCCGAATACGGCGAACTGCTGCTCGCCTACTACGGCTCCGGCTTCACCGACAAACGCGCGTTGTCTTTCGTCAACCTCTACATGTACGGCGGCGGGTTCGATCTTGTCAGCGCGCTCGCCGCGAAAGTCCTGCCGTTCGATGGCTTCGAAACGCGGCGGCTGATGGGCGCGCTGGTCGGCATCATTGGCCTCGCTGTCGCATGGCGACTGGCCCGGCGTATCGCTGGACCGCTGGCAGGATTGTTGGCACTCGTCCTGCTCGCGACCACGCCGATGTTCTACGGCCATATGTTCATGAACGCCAAGGACGGGCCGTTCGCCGTCGCGATGTGCGTGCTTCTGCTGGCACTGGTGAGGGCGATCCAAGAGTACCCCGCACCTTCGCGCGGTACGGTCGTCTTTCTCGGGCTTGCGCTGGGGCTCGTCGTCGGCACGCGCATCCTCGGCGGGATCGCCGCGCTGTTCGTCATTGCGCCGCTTGCTCTCCTGTTCGGCCATGACGTGCGCGAGCATGGCGCGAAGCCGGGCCTGAAGCGCCTCGGGTGGTTCGTCCTGGTGCTGTCTGCGGGACTGCCGCTCGGTTATCTCATCATGGGGCTGTTGTGGCCGTGGTCCATGCTTGAACCTCTCAACCCCATCCGCGCGATCGCCTATTTCTCGCACTTCTTCGAAAAGCCCTGGCGCGAGCTTTATGAAGGGATGCCGGTTCTGGTGCCGGACATGCCCGCGTCCTACGTGCCGCGACTGCTGGCGCTGAAATTGCCCGAGTCCGTGCTGCTCCTCGCAGTCGCTGGATGCGTCGGCATCATCTACATCGCCACGCGTCGATCCATCGATGTCCACAAGCGCGCCGGCCTGCTCCTCATCCTCAGCGCCGCGGTGGTTCCCGTAGCATACGCCGCCACTTCGTGTTCATCGTTCCACCCATCGCCGTCGTTGCGGGGATAGCGTGCGCCTGGGGCCTCGATTGGCTGCGCGCGCGCGGCACGGCTGCCTGGATCGCCGGACTTGCGGCGCTCACGGTCGGACTAACGGCGACCGTCCGCGACATGGTGCAACTCCATCCCTATCAGTACGCCTACTTCAATGCGCTGGCGGGTGGCGTGCGCGGCGCCGATCGAGGCTACATGCTCGACTACTGGGGCCTGGCCTTCAAACAAGCCACCGACCAGTTGCGGACCGAACTCAAGACGACCGGCGCAAAGCCACCCTCCGGTCGCGCATACTGGATCGTCGCCGTGTGCGGGCCGCAACGCGTCGCCCAGGTCGGGTTTGGGTCGAAGTTCCGCACGACCAGTGATCCGAAGGGCGCGGACTTCGCACTCGTACTTCGCGAGTTCTACTGCCGCGAAGTCAATGCCCCCGTGGTCACCGAGGTCGTGCGCGAGGGAGTCGCCTTCGCCACCGTCTACGATATTCGCGGCCGTACCGTGCGCCCGCTGTCGACGCCGTGATCGAACTACCAAAGATCGCCCGCTAGTCGGCACGCGCTGTCTTCAACGCGCCCGACGTGTCGGCTGCCTTGGCCGACGCATGGACCTTCGGAACGACAACGGCGCTTTGCTTGGGCGCCGCGGCGTCATCAGGCTTGCTCCCGGTCTTTCGGCCGGTCTCGCCGATCTTCCCGAGCAGCGCCAGATTTTGCGCAACCCGGACCTCGCTCGCCTTATCCTTGGCCGCCGATGCACGGCGCAGCATCTGCTCCGCGTCACCGCGTTGGCCGTCGAGCGCAAGCGACAACGCGAGATTGTTGAGGACCACCGGATTGTCGGGTGCGCGCTTCAGCGCCTCCGCGAACTCGCGCTGCGCTTCCTTTTGCTTGCCGCTCGCCGCGAGCGCGGTGCCGAGCGCCGAGTGGGTCTGCCAGTCGCGGCTGCCGCTCGCGATTGCGTGCTGGAGATGGTCGCGGGCGCGGCCAACGGCGCCAAGCTCGAGCGCCAGCAAGCCACGGTCGCGGAATAGACGGGCGTCGTTGGGTGCGGCGGACGCGGCCTGGTCGAGTAGTGCCAGCGCACCGAATTTGTCGCCCTGGCGACGCAGGATGCGTGCGGCGGCGACCGTTGCCTCGACATCGCCCGGATTGCCACGGGCAGCGGCGAGCGTCGCCGCTTCACCGAGGCGCGCACGGGCAATCTTTTTGTCGGCTGGCGATACTTCCCGCTCTGGTGGCTCAGCCCGTTCGGGCAGATTCAGCGTCGCCGTAGACGAACCGAGACCCGGCAATTTCAAGACGTCGGCGCCCGAACATCCCCCGAGCGCTACTGCCGCGGCCCCCGTGATGACCCTCATGGCGACGCCCATTCCATGCGCTCGCCCCGCGCCCCCGCAATTGCGGGTCCGACCATTATTCATGACTAGCCTCCTCGGCGCTGCCACGCCTGTGTCCCGCGCTGAGGGTTAGGTGATTCGCGGCGTCGCAAGCCCCGGCGCGTACCACCCATCCCCGCTATCCCCAGGGCGCGGCACAACCACACAGCAACGGGGCGGTTGTCGCCGCGGTGCCCCTTCGCTACTGAGTATCGATCACCGCGAAAGGTCTGCGCACCATGGCCGACGACCAGTATCCCCGCTTCGACACGCTGTCGCTCCACGCGGGCCAGCAGCCGGATCCGACAACCGGCGCCCGCGCCGTGCCGATCTACCAGACGACGTCGTTCGTCTTCCATGATGCGGACCACGCGGCCGAACTCTTCAATCTCGAGCGCGCCGGGCACATCTATTCGCGCATCTCAAACCCGACCGTCGCCGTGCTGGAGGAGCGCATCTCGGCCCTCGAAGGCGGTGTCGGCGCGGTCGCGGTCGCCAGCGGACAGGCGGCATTGCACCTCGGCATCGCGACGCTGATGGGAGCAGGAGGGCACATCGTCGCCTCGAACCGCGTCTACGGCGGCTCCCACAACATGTTCGTCCACACGCTGCCGCGCTTTGGCATCACGACGACGCAGGTCGATCCGCGAAACCCCTCGGCCTTTGCCGCCGCGATCCGCCCCGAGACGCGCCTCGTCTTCGCTGAAACGCTCGGCAACCCGGGTCTCGAAGTGCTCGACATCGCAGCGGTCGCACAAGTCGCGCACGACCACGGCCTGCCGCTGATGATCGATGCGACGTTCTCGACGCCGTACCTCTGCCGCCCATTCGACCACGGCGCCGACATCATTATGCACTCGGCGACGAAGTTTCTTGGCGGCCACGGCATCGCGATCGGCGGGTTGCTCGTCGACAGCGGACGCTTCGACTGGGTCAAGTCAGGAAAATTCCCGACGCTCACCGAACCCTATGCCGGCTATCACGGCCTCGCCTTCGCCGAAGAGTTTGGCCCAACGGCATTCATCTCGCGCGCCCGCGCCGAGGGTTTGCGAGACTTCGGCGCCTGCATGAGCCCGCAGAATGCGTTCTATCTGTTGCAGGGCATCGAGACACTGCCGGTGCGCATGTCGCGCCACGTCGAGAATGCGCGCACCGTCTCCACGTTCCTCGAAACGCATCCCGCCGTCGCGTGGGTGAAGTACCCCGGCCTCGAAAGCCACGCCGATCACGCGCTTGCCAAGAAGCAGATGCCGCGCGGTGCCGGCGCTATCATGAGTTTCGGCATCAAGGCGCCGGATGGCTCAGGTGAAGGCGGTGCACGCCGCGCCGGCAAGGTGCTGATCGAGCGGCTACGGCTGCTCTCGCATCTCGCCAACATCGGCGACGCCAAATCGCTCGTCATCCATCCCGCCAGCACGACGCATCAGCAGATGAGCGCGGCGGAACTCACCCGCGCCGGCGTCGGCGAGGATCTCGTGCGGCTGTCGATCGGATTGGAAGATGCGCGCGACATCGTCGAGGATCTCGACCAGGCGCTGAAGGCGGCGCAGAAGGTGTGAGTCTTTTTTTCCGCGGTCCGCAACGCCTTCGGCTACTGCGGCCGCGGGGCTGCCTCGCCGGTTGGAGAACTATCTCGCGGCCTTCGGCCGCCACCGAATGCGCCAAGTCCGATCTCGGAAAGTGAGGGGCGCAGTAAGAGCCCCCTCGTTATCTGGAGCGGCCGAAGGACGCGTGGAAAACTCGACTGAGAGGCAGTTCCGCGGCGCCGGTAGGCGAAGCCGTCGGCGACCGCGGCAAGAAAAAGCCGATCCGCACATCGTCCAATAGGCGTACCTCCCCATTCTCATATTGCAGCGCAATATTTACTCTGTCATGCTGCTCGCACCCGCAAACACGTCCACGTCAAGCAGGTGTCCCATGGCGAAGTCCGCTCAGGCTATCCAGCCGCTCCCGGTCAGTGAAGCGCCGTTGAAGGACCTTTATGAGGTCGGTGAGATCCCCCCGCTGGGGCATGTTCCGAAGACCATGTACGCCTGGGCGATCCGCCGCGAGCGCCACGGCGAGCCGGACACGGCGATGCAAGTCGAAGTGCTCCCGACATGGGAACTGGACAGCCACGACGTGCTCATTTTGGTGATGGCGGCGGGCGTCAACTACAACGGCGTCTGGGCCGCGCTCGGCACGCCGATTTCCCCGTTCGACGGACACAAGCAGCCCTTCCACATCGCCGGCTCGGACGCCTCCGGCATCGTGTATGCGGTCGGCTCGAAGGTGAAACGGTGGAAGGTCGGCGACGAGGTCGTCGTCCACTGCAACCAGGACGACGGCGACGACGAGGAATGCAACGGCGGCGATCCGATGTTCTCGCCCTCTCAGCGCATCTGGGGCTACGAGACGCCCGACGGCTCGTTCTCGCAGTTCGCGCGCGTGCAGGACCGCCAGCTCATGGAGCGGCCGAAGCATCTGACGTGGGAAGAGAGCGCCTGCTACACGCTCACGCTCGCCACGGCCTACCGGATGTTGTTCGGCCATCGCCCACACATCCTGCGGCCCGGCCATAACGTGCTCGTGTGGGGCGCGTCCGGCGGACTCGGATCGTTCGCGATCCAGCTTTGCGCGGCGGCCGGCGCCAATGCGATCGGTGTCGTGTCCGAGGACGACAAGCGCGACTTCGTCATGCAGCTCGGCGCGCGCGGCGTCATCAACCGCAAGAAGTTCAATTGCTGGGGCCAGATGCCCGTCGTCAACACACCGGAATATGCGGCGTGGATGAAGGAATCGCGCAAGTTCGGCGCCGCGATCTGGGAGATCACGGGCAAGGGCAACAACGTCGATTTCGTCTTTGAGCATCCCGGTGAATCGACATTTCCGGTCTCGGTGCTGGTGGTAAAGCGCGGCGGCATGGTCGTCATCTGCGCCGGCACCACGGGATACAATCTCACTATGGACGCGCGCTATCTGTGGATGCACCAGAAGCGCGTGCAAGGTTCGCACTTCGCCAATCTTCTCCAGGCGGCGCAGGCCAACAAACTCGTCGTCGAGCGGCGCATCGATCCGTGCATGTCGGAAGTGTTCCCTTGGGAACAAATCCCGAAAGCGCACATGCGGATGCTGAAAAACCAGCACAAACCCGGTAATATGGCGGTGCTGGTCTCGGCGCCGACCACGGGGCTGCGGACCATCGAGGACGCGATCGACGTGTCAAAAACGCGGTTCGGGTAAGAGACGAAGCCAAGCATGATGCAGTGCGTGATTGCTGTTTTGTCGGTGGTCGCTGCACTGGCGGGGTCAGTCAACATCGCCCAGGCGCAGCGCGCCGCCGATCCGCCGCTCGTGCGTAAGGAGATCGTGCTCGACGGCATGACGCTCGCCCTGTCGCTCCCAGAAGCGAATGCCGGACGCACCTCCGTCCGTGGCGACCGCATCACCATCGACTTCGCCAGGAACATGCGGCTTCAACGCCTGCTGATCCTCAGGCGCGGCGCACCGCCGTCGGGCGGACCACTTGGGCCGAAACAGGATCTCCCCAGCGGCGGGCGGCTTTCCTATCGCCTCGAGGAAGAGACCGGTGGCGGCAGCGGCGGCCCGATCGCAGAACTCAACGGCATTCTCCAAATCGGGACGGTCGAACTGGCCGTGACCTGCACCGACCAGAGCGAATGGGGCGGCGATCCCGAGTGGTGCCTCCCCTATGTCGGGCACATCGAGCTGCTCAAGGCCCCCTGAGCGGAACAACCTTCCCAATGACGGGGGGGCGCGGACCCTGGTAAAGTCGCACTCGATCGACCATCAGCTCCCGGAGCGCGCCGCTCCCCTATCCAGGAACACGCCTGCATGTCGCTCCCCGAATTCCTGAAAAAACGCCTGCGCATTCCCGCCATCGGCTCGCCGCTGTTCATCGTGTCGAACCCGGATCTGGTCATCGCGCAATGCAAGGCCGGCATCGTCGGATCGTTCCCCGCGCTCAATGCGCGGCCGGCCGAGATGCTCGACGAGTGGCTCAAGCGGATCACGGGCGAGTTGGCCGAATGGGACGCCAAGCACCCGGACCGCCTGTCGGCACCATTCGCCGTCAACCAGATCGTTCACCGCACCAACGAGCGGCTCGCGCACGACGTCGAGATGTGCGTGAAGCATAAGGTGCCCGTCGTCATCACCTCGCTCGGCGCCAAGGAGGACGTCAACGAGGCGATCCATTCCTACGGCGGCTTCGTGCTCCATGACGTGATCAACAACCGCTTCGCCAAGAAGGCGATCGAGAAAGGCGCCGATGGCCTGATCCTGGTCGCGGCCGGCGCCGGCGGACATGCGGGCAAGATCAACCCGATCGCGCTCGTGCAGGAAGTACGGGAGTGGTTCGACGGCACGCTCGCGCTCTCCGGCGCCATCGGTACGGGCGACGGTATTCTGGCGGCAGAAGCCGCCGGCGCCGACCTCGCCTACATCGGCTCGGCCTTCATCGCGACGAAGGAAGCCAACGCCTTCGAGCCCTACAAGCAGATGATCGTCGAAGGCAGCGCCGAAGACATCATCTACACCAACCTCTTCAGCGGCGTGCACGGCAACTACCTGAAGCCGTCGGTGGTGCTCGCCGGCCTCGATCCCGAGAACCTCCCCGACGGCGATCCGTCCAAGATGAATTTCGCGACCGGCGGCGAACGACGCAAGGTGTGGAAGGATATCTGGGGCTCGGGCCAGGGGATCGGCGCGGTCAAGGCCGTCGTCCCCGCCGCCGAACTGGTCGACCGCCTCGCCCGCGAATACTACGCCGCGCGCCAGCGTATCGGGGCGGCGGCGTGGTATCCGGCACGAGCGGTCGCGGAGGGTTGAGCTTTATTTGCCGCGGTTGCCGGCGGCTGCTTTATCTTGCCGCGGTCGCCAACGCCTTCGGCTACTGGCGCCGCGGGACTGCCTCGCGGTCGGCGTTCCAGCCTTGCGACATTCGATCGCCACAGATTGTCCGAACTCCAAAACGCAGAAAGGCGGGGGCTCGGGGGTGTCCCCGATTGGGGTGTGGGGTCATGCCGGAGACATGCCACAGGCATGTGGCCCCACTCGCGCCGCGAGGCGCGAATGGGGAGGCGTCCTGCAGGAACGATCAGGCCGCCAGAGTTTTGCGTGTTTTTGTAATCATCAGCGCGGCGCGGGCGGCCTCACGCCCCTTCTCGACGAAGTGGGCGCGGAAGATTTCGCGGTGATGGTCGGTCTCCTGGTAGTTGTGCGGCGTGAGTGAGATCGAGAGGACCGGCACGCCGGAATCCATGCCGGCGCGCATCAGGCCATCGACGACGGCAGCAGCAACGAAGTCGTGGCGATAGATGCCGCCATCGACGACGAATGCAGCAGCCGCAACTGCCGCATACCGGCCCGTCGCTGCCAAGTCGCGTGCGAGGAGCGGCATCTCGAACGCACCGGGGACATCGAATACGTCGATCTGCGCGGCGGGAATGATCTCGCGGAAACCGTCGAGCGCGCGATCGACGATGTCCGCGTGCCAACCGGATTTGATGAAGGCGTAACGGGTGTGTGTCATGGCGATCCTCCTTGGAAACGGACACGTCACCCAAGGCGATCACGGCAACCCCGCGCGCCGAGGCACGTGGAGACTGCACGTTCTCTTCCATCCGGACTGTGACCGTCGGCCCAGGCATCGCACCTGGTCTGCTGACCTTTCCGTAGAGCCTGATCGTTCGAGATGCGGGCGCTCGCGCGCGCATCGAGGACGTGAATCAGACTCCACAACAAAGCGCTCGCGGGCTCGCAGCTTGCACTGCATACCGCCGGTGGGGATTTCCGCCCCGCCCTGAGAACATCGCGAAGATAGGCCCGGCATCGGAAGCCCACAACAACCGCCGTCGGATGAAAACGTACCCCAACCCCGCGAAATCTGCGGTTGACGCGCTTGGGAGCGGAGCGCAGCGTCCGCCGGGATTTATTTGGGGCCCCTGCCATGACTGATACGCGTTCCAGCGACCCAGCCGCCGTCACTTCGGCCGTGCAGTTCCTGATGGCCCTGCATTTCATCAACTGGCTGGGTTTCGCCGGCTGGAACGCGCTCCTGCACAACTACACGATCGAAGCGGTCGGCTTCGGCTGGTTCGAGGCGGGGCTCACGCAAACCGTGCGCGAGATCCCGGGCTTCCTCGCGTTCACCGTCGCCTTCTGGTTGATGATCGTGCGCGAGCAGGTGCTCGGTTACGTGGCGCTTGTGCTGCTCGGATGCGGGGTCGCGCTGACCGGCACCAATCCGACGCTGATGAGCGTGCTGATGGCGACGTTCATCATGTCGGTCGGCTTCCACTATTTCGAGACCGTCAACACGTCGATGCAGCTTCAGCTTCTGCCGAAGGCACAGGCGCCGTCGCTGATCGGTCGCATCATCAGCGCCGGTGCGGCGGCGCAGTTCGTCGCCTATGGCAGTATCGCTCTGGTATGGTGGCTCGGCTGGCGGAACTACACGGCAATCTACGCCATCCTCGGCCTTGCCTGCGCAGGTCTGACGGTCGTCGCGATGCTGTACTTCAAGCGCTTCCAGGGCCCCGTCCGCCAGCGCCCCGGTCTCGTCTTCCGCAAACGCTACGGCCTCTACTACGCACTGACTTTCATGAGCGGCGCGCGGCGCCAGCTCTTCATGGCGTTCGGCGGATTCCTGCTGGTCAAAAAATTCGGCTACTCCGTCGCCGACATCGCCGTGTTGATGCTGGTGACGTCATCCTCGAACACGTTCTTTGCTCCGCGCCTCGGCCGCCTCGTCCAGAAGTGGGGCGAGCGCAACACGATCATGCTCGAGAACGCGGTGCTGATCTGCGTCTTTATCGGTTACGCGATGACAGACAACGCGCACGTCGCGGCCGGATTGTTCATTATCGACGGCATCTTCTTCACGCTGATCCTGGCGCAGAAAACCTACTTCCAGAAAATCGGCGATCCCGCGGACATGGCGTCGACCGCATCGGTCGCGTTCACGATCAACCACATCGCGGCGGTCGCGATCCCGGTGAGCTTTGGACTGATCGGAACGGTGAACTACTCGATCATCTTCTGGCTCGGCGCCGGCATCGCGACGACGTCGCTGCTGCTGTCGCTCCTGGTGCCCCTCGATCCCGGACCGGGGCGCGAGACTGTGCTGGCGCGAGCAAGGCCGCAACCGGCGGAGTAGCCTTCAGCCCTTCTTCGCGAGCGTCTTCGCCAACAGTTCGAACGCGCGGGCGGCGAAGGCGCGCATGTTCGCCTGCCGATCACTCGACCCTGTGCGCAGCGTGATCACCGCGTCGATCGGGCCGGAAATGGCGATGCACGAGTGGCCCGCTGGATCGCCGTAACGGTTTCCGGTCGGTCCCGTCGCGCCCGTCTCCGCGAGCCCCCACGTTGCGCCGAGCCGTTCGCCTCGCCGAGCGGACCTGCCGCATGTCGTCATCGGTGATGCTGGTCAGCGCTGAGCGCGCCTGACGCGTGTAGACCACCGCGCCGCCGAGGTAGTAGGCAGACGCTCCCGGCTGCGCCAGCAGTGCCGCGCTGATCAATCCGCCGGTCGATGATTCCGCGATGCCGATGGTTTCCTTGCGCGCCTTCAACATTTCGCCGATCTCGGCGGCGCGGGGAATGAGCGTTTCCATGTGGTTTCCTTTGTTATCGCAATCGCCGACGGCTCCGCCGCGGCCTTCGGGCGCCACAATAGCCAGGAACACTCGGTCACAAAAGACGGGGGTGCCGGGGGTGTCCCCGGCTGGGTGCAGGACCGAGGCCCTGCTCGCGCCAGAGGCGCGACTGCGCGCGCCACCGCAATTGTTGATTTCCGTTGCCGCCCATGATCCCCACCTTCTTCCCGTGAGGACGGGGGAAGGGGAATGCGCAATCAGAACCGTCGCAACAAGCGATCGATGTAGTCGAGTTCGAGCAGCGGGCGCATCTGCTGCCCGGCGCGGCGGCGCAGTTCCTCAAGAATTTCTCGCGCCCGCTGGATGTCGATCTCATCCGGCACTTTCACGGAGTTTCCGGAATCGGGAATATCGCTCGGCAGCGGCCGACCCATCGGATCGAGCGGCACGTCGGCGGAACGCCCGTACTGGCCGGGCATCTGGCGCATCATCTGCTGGGCCATCTGCTGCGCGCCCTGGCGGAGCTGTTCGAGGGCGCGCTGTTCGGCGCGGGCCGCTCCTTCGAGATCGCCTTGGCGCAGCGCCT
>LNEA01000583.1 GCA_001464855.1 Rhizobiales bacterium Ga0077530 | reverse complement strand
TGGCCGAGCTGGTCGCGCAACTGCCCCTGCCGGCGGCTCAGTTGACCTTGTCCGTCGCCGGGCTGCTGGCCACGTCCACGCTGGCCTTGCTGACCCTGTTGACCTTGGCCTTGCTGACCGCGCTGCCCACGACCACGCTGGCCGCGCTGGCCTTGCCCTTGCTGGCCCTGTTGCCCCTGCTGGCCTTGCTGACCCTGCTGACCTTCGCCTTCCTGGCCCTCATCGCCAGCCTGGCGTTGCTCGTTGAAGGTATCGTCGAGCAACTGCTGCTGACGCCGAATGAGGTCCCCGAACTGGTCCATCATCTGCATCATCTGCTGGTTCTGCTGGCCCTGCTGGCGCGCCATACGACCCGACTGCAGTTGCTCCATCAGATCGCGAAGCTGGCTCAGCATCTGCTGGGCGT
>LNEA01000582.1 GCA_001464855.1 Rhizobiales bacterium Ga0077530 | reverse complement strand
GCCCGCCGCGGATCGGGAAGTAGCGCTTGAGGCGGTTCACTTCGAGGACGGTAGGAGTGCTCATGGCGCCGCCCTCATATCCGAACGTCCATGGCTGTCCGCAATCCATCGCTGACGAGGTTGAAGCACATCGACGTGATGAAGATCATCGCGCCGGGAAGGGCGGCGACCAGCGGGTTTACCCAGATCGCTTGCCGGAGGTTGTTGAGCATCAGGCCCCATTCGGCATCTGGTGGCGTCACGCCGAGACCCAGGAAACTCAGCCCCGCCGCGAGAATGATGGAAATGGAGATGAGCGATGTCGCGTAAACAAGGATGGGTCCGAGGACGTTGTTGAGGATGTGAAAGCGGATGATCGAGATCGGTCGCGCGCCACTGGCGCGAGCTGCCTCGACGAACTCCGCCGAGCGCACTTGCGTCGTCACCGTTTCGGCAATGCGCACGACCGGCGGAATGAACGTGACGGTGAGCGCGAGGATCGTATTGCCAAGGCCCGAGCCGAGCATGCCGCAGATCGCGATGGCGAGCAGGATCGAGGGAAACGCGTAGAGCACGTCCATGCTGCGCATGATGAGGCTGTTGACGATGCCGCCGCTGTACCCCGCCACCAGCCCGAGTGAGCCGCCGATCAGCACGGCGAGCGTCACCGGCGCGACGCCACACAGCAGTGACAGCCGTCCGCCATAGAGGATGCGGCTCCATAGGTCGCGCCCGACTTCGTCGGTGCCGAGCCAGTGCCCCTTATAGCCGGGCGATTTGAGCCGCGCGAATACGGAACTCGCTGAGGGGTCGTGGGTGGCAAACAGCGGCGCTGCCACCACCATGAAGACGATGCACGCAAGCAGGATCATCACCGTCAATGTGACGCGGTCGGCGAGGAGGCGTTCGCGCACGCGCGTCCAATAGCCCTTGCCCGCTTCGGCGCGGCGCACCGCGTCGGCGGCGGAGGGAACGGCGATCGTGTCTTGCAACGACATCTGGTCCTCCCGCCGCGCTATCGTCGGATGCGCGGATCGATCAGCGCTTGCAGCACGTCGACCACGATGTTGATGACGACGAAAATGGTGGCGAGCACCAGGATCGTGGCGGAAAGCACAGGAATGTCGCGCCGGAAGATCGCCAGATTCAGCAGGCTCCCGGAGCCGGGCCAGTTGAACACGGTCTCGACGAGAATCGACCCGCCAAGCAGATAGCCGAACTGCAGGCCCATCAGCGCCAGAGCCGAGGGCGCGGCGTTCTTCATGATGTGCAACAGCACGCGGCGCCCCTTGAGGCCTTTCGCCTGCAGCGCCGTCACGAACTCCATCGATCGGATCTCGAGCACGTTCGCGCGCACGAGCCGACTGATGATGCCCATCGGGATCAGCGACAATGTGATGACCGGCAGCACGTAGTGCTTGATGTGCTCCCACGATGAGGGAAAACCTTCCGGGCCCATGCCCTGGCCGGGAAGGATATTGAGGACGACGGCGAAGATCGCCACCATCACCATGCCGACCCAGTAGTGCGGCAGGCTTACGCCGGCGATCGCGACGCCAGAGAAGAGCTTGTCGAGCCAGGTGCCATTGTAGTAGGCGGCGAGCGCGCCGAGCAGAACGCCGAGCGAGAAGCCGAGGAACACCGCAGGCAGCGCGATCTTGAACGTATTGCCGAGGGCGCTGAACAGCTCCTGTGCTACCGGCTGATTGGTGAAGATCGACGTGCCGAGATCGCCGCTCGCCATGGCCTGCAGCCAGCGCAGATATTGAATGTGCATCGGCTGGTCGAGGCCGAAGCGGGCGCGGATCATGTCCGCGACTTCTTTCGGCGCCTCGGGCGGGATCATGATGTCGGCTGCGTCGCCCGGCACCATTTTCATGAGCACGAAGACGACAAGCGACACGCCGAGCAGGATCGGCACGGCGTAAAGGATGCGGCGTGCAACGAAGAACCACATGCGTTCGAGCACCTCGCGAAAGGGAGCCACCGGCGCCGCCGCATGCTTCAGCGGGAAGCGGCGACGCGCAGCAGCCTGGGGCCTTTGAGCGCGACCTATTTCTTGAGCGACACGCTCGTAAGGTCTTGGAACCAGCTTTGGGCGCTGACGAATCCTTCGACCTTTGTCGTCATGGCCCGTGGATTGCCGTCATGGACGATCCACACCCACGGCGCGTCGTCGACGAGCATTTCATGCATCGAGATGACGGCCTTGTTGAAATCGTCCTGGTTCGTCGCGGTCTCCATCTTGAGAAGCGTCGCGTCGAACTCCGGGTTCTTCCAATGACCCCAGTTCGACCCCTTCGGCGTGCTGTTGTCGCCATAGAACCAGCGGACGATCATCGACACGTCGGACGAAACGAGACTGATGTTCAAGGCATCTGCGCCTGCCGCTTGAGGTGCGGTCGGCTCGGCGCGGAAGGCGACGAGAACGGTGCCCCACTCAACGACCTCGAACGAGATGTCGAAGCCGCACTGTTTCATCGACTGCTGCAGGAATTCGTTCATTGGCAGCGGCAGCATCTGACCCGACCCTGAGGTCGAGATCATGATCTTGCCCTTGGCCGGTTTGCTGGGACCGTAGCCGGCCTCTGCGAGTAGCGCTTTGGCTTTGGCGGGATCAAACGTGTAAGCATTCTTCGGATTGCCGAAGCGAGCATCGGTCTTCTTGAAGAAACCGACGGATGGTTCCGCTGTGCCGTTGAGCAGTGTCACGAGACCGGCGCGGTCGACGCAATAATTGATCGCCTGTCGTACCTTGACGTCGCGAAACGGCGAATCCGCTTTGGCTGTGTTGAGCACCCAGGGCCACACATGCGGATAGCTGTTCGAAACGAATGTGAAGCCGGCCTTCTTGAGACCGTCGATGGAGTCCGGCGGCGGCACTTCCACCCAATCGACCTGACCCGAGCGGAGCGCGGCGAGACGCGTATTCGCTTCCGGCATCGGGAACAGGACGACCTTATCGACTTTGGGAATGCGCGCCTTGTTCCAATAGTTTGGATTCTTGTCGAGATCGATGCTGATGCGCGGCTTGAAGTTCTTGGCGATGAAGGGGCCGGTACCGATCGGCGCTTTGGCGAACTCTGCCCAGCTTCCGGCTTTCTCGAAGGCCGCAGGGCTGACGTAGAAAATCGTCGTCAGGACGTAGGGGAAATATGAAATCGGCCGCGTCGTCGTGAATTCGATCGTGTAGTCGTCGATCTTTTTGTAGCCGCCGTCCGCGATATAAGTCGGGCGTCCGCGATTGATCGCCGAACCTTGCGGATCGAACTGCTTCGCGTCCTTGTTGAAGCTTCGATCGAGGTTCCATACGGCCGCATCAGCGTTGAAGGGCGTGCCGTCGTGGAATGTCACGCCCTGACGCAGCTTGAACGTCCACTTCTTGGTGTCGCTCTTGCTCTGCTCCCAGCTTTCGGCGAGGCCGGGCGTGATGTCGGCTGGCTTGTCGGCCTTGCTCAGGTCCCAGTTGACGAGTGCGTCGAAGGCGGTGAAGCCCATGAAGCGCACGCCCTCGAAGCCGTTGTTCGGGACGCCCGTCGTCGTCGGCACGTCGGTCGCAGTCATCGCGATCCGCAACGTACCTTGGGCCAATGCCGGTGCGGTGGCTCCCATCAAAGCCGTCGCCGCCAGCGCCGCGAGGCGGAGCGTCGTGCCGTTTCGCCTAACCATGCTACTCTCCCTTACGCCTGAATTCCGTGACGGAAATTCTGCTGAAGCATGCCGCCTTCAGTCGAGCGGTCATCTGCCAGCGCTGAAAATATAGGCCTCAATGGCCGCGAAGGATAGGCACATAGCCCAGGCACGCTGCTCAAAACGCCAGCGTACGTGCTGGTCATTGCACGGCGCAATTGCTTCGGGCGGATCGCTCAGATCGCGGTGTTGAGCGGCGCACCACGCCACATGATGTCCCGGCGCGACTTCCAGCAGCGGCGGCTCTGTCGTTTTGCACTCAGGCATCACGTAGGGACACCGCGTGTGAAAACGGCAGCCGGACGGCGGATTGATCGGGCTCGGGACGTCGCCCTGAAGGATGATCTGACGGCGCTTGGTGCCGGGCTCCAGCAACGGCGCTGCGGCCAGGAGTGCTTCGGTGTACGGGTGCAGCGGTGCGCCGAACAGGTCGGTATTGTCGGCTAGCTCGACGATGCGACCGAGGTACATGACCGCGACGCGGTGGCCGATATGCTCGACGACTGCGAGATCGTGCGACACGAACAGATAGGCGAGCTGGAACTGCTCCTGCAGGTCGATGAGCAGATTTAGCACCTGTGCCTGCACGGATACATCGAGCGCGGAGACCGGCTCGTCGGCGATGATCAGGCGCGGATTGACGGCAAGCGCGCGGGCGATGCCGAGGCGCTGGCGCTGTCCGCCAGAGAACTCGTGCGGGAATTTGGCGATTGATTCCGGGCGCAATCCGACATGCTGGAACAGATCGGCGATTGGTCAGCGGCTCGGCGACGATGGCGCCGGCCGAGAGGCGCGGGTTGAGCGACGAATAGGGATCCTGGAATACCATCTGCATCTGGCGTCGCTGGAGGCGCAGCGGTTCGCCCTCGAGGTGGGTGATATCGACACCGTTAAGCTCTATCTTTCCAGCAGTCGGCGTTTCCAGACGTGTGATGCTCTTGGCGACCGTCGACTTGCCGCAGCCAGACTCGCCAACGAGGCACAGCGTTTCGCCGCGGCGGATCTCGAACGAGACCCCGTCAACCGCCTGTACATGTGCGACGACACGCGACAGGACACCGCGATGGATGGGAAAATGCTTCTTCAGGTCCGTAACCTTGAGGACGGTCTCGGTGACTCGTGCTGCCGGTGGTGTATCGGAAGGCATGGAATCGGAGCTCATTGCGGCACAGCCGTCACGCGCGCGACCTCCCAACAGGCGGCGCGATGGCTCGCTCCGTGGATGTCGAGCGTGGGGCGCTCCAACTGGCAGCGCTCCACGGCGAAGCCGCAGCGCGGCGCAAACGCGCAACCGGGAATTTCCTCGCGCAACGACGGCACGAGCCCCGTGATCTCCTGCAGACGCGTGCGCGGCCGACCGCGTTGAGCTGCTGTACGCCGCCGTGGGATCGAGCCGATCAGGCCGCGCGTGTATGGGTGTTTCGGGTTGCGCAATAATTCCTCGACGGGGGCCTCCTCGACCGTCCGGCCGGCATACATCACGATGACACGCTGCGCGGTTTCGGCGACGACTCCGAGGTCGTGTGTGATCAGGATGATCGCCGTACCAAGCCGATCCTTGAGCTCCAGCATCAGATTCAGGATCTGCGCCTGAATCGTGACGTCGAGCGCGGTTGTCGGCTCATCGGCGACCAGGACCTGCGGATTGCACGCAAGCGCGATCGCGATCATGACGCGCTGACGCATGCCGCCCGAGAGCTGGTGGGGATATTCGCCTGCCCGACGTTTGGGATCGGCGATCCGCACCAGCGCCAGCATGTCGATCGCGCGGTCGCGGGCGGCGCGCCGGTCAAGTCCTTGGTGGATGCTGAGTGATTCCGCGATCTGCGCGCCGACGGTCAGCACGGGATTGAGCGACGTCATCGGCTCCTGGAAGATCATCGAGATGCGGTTGCCGCGGATCTTGCGCATCTCAGCTTCCGTCTGGGTCGTCAGTTCCGTGCCTTCGAAATTGATCGTGCCGCCGACGATGCGGCCGGCCCGTTGAGGGATCAGCCCCATGATCGACAGTGCGGTCACGCTCTTGCCGCAGCCCGACTCACCAACAATGCACAGCGTCTCGCCGCGATTGAGATCGAAGGAAATGCCGTCGACCGCGCGGACGACACCGTCGCGCGTAAAGAACTGCGTCCGTAGATCGCGCACCGACAGGATGGTGTCGGACTGGCCCGCTTTAGAGGTTGCGGTGCTTTCGGCCGGGACGGTTGTAGCCATTGTCACTATCGGGCCCTCACATTCGCCGTGAAATGCGCGGATCGAGCGAGTCGCGCAGCCCGTCGCCGACGAGGTTGATCGCGAGCACCGTGATGGCGAGCAGGATGCCGGGAAAGAAGATGATCCACGGCGCGATCTGGAAGAACGTGCGGCCGAGCGAGATGACATTGCCCCAGCTTGGAATTTCGGGCGGCGTGCCGGCGCCGAGGAACGACAGCCCGGCTTCCGTCAGGATCGCCGAGGCGCAAACGTAGGTGGCTTGGACGATCAGCGGTGCGACCGTGTTCGGCAGGATATGGCGCACCATGATCCGCCCATTGCGCGTGCCGCTGGAGATCGCGGCTTCGATATAGGGGCGGCTTCGTACCGAGAGGACGACACTACGCACGAGGCGCGCGACTCGCGGGATCTCCGGAATTGCGATAGCGATGACGACGATCATCAGGCTCGCCTTCATCAACGTGATCAGCGCGATCGCGAGTAAAATTGCGGGGATCGCCATCATGCCGTCCATCACACGCATCATCACGGCATCGACGGCTTTGTAGAACCCGCACAGTACGCCGATGACCAGCCCGATGAATGTCGCCACCACTGCGACGCTGAAACCGATGATGAGTGAGATGCGCGTGCCGTAGATGACGCGGCTGTAGACGTCGCGGCCGAATTGGTCGGTGCCGAACCAGAACTGATCGGACGGCCGCTTCAGACGGTTGGTCGGCTCGAACTGCAGCGGATCGCCGGCGAGCCACGGCGCCAGCAGGGCGATGGCGAGGAGGGCGAGCAGGATGAGACTGCCGCCGACGATGGTCTTGTTGCGGCGAACCCAGGTCCAAACGGCGTTCGACCGTGGACGGGTGGTGGTGACGGGCAGTCCGGCGGTGGTGGAGGCCATCGGTCCCGTCCTATTGGCGAATGCGTGGATCAAAGAAGGTGTAGCTGATGTCGATCAGCAGGTTCACGAGCACCTTCGCACCGGCAAACAGAATGATCAGGCCCTGAATGATTGGATAGTCGCGCTTCAGGATCGCATCGACGGTCAGCCGACCGAGCCCCGGGATATTGAAAACGGTCTCTGTGATCACGACACCGGAGATCAGCAGCGCAAGGCCGATGCCGATAACGGTCACGATCGGCACGGCAGCGTTCTTGAGCGCATGGCGCAGCAGAACGGAGCGCGTGGCAACACCCTTCGCGTGCGCGGTGCGGATGTAATCCTCCGACAGCACCTCGAGCATGCTGGCGCGCGTGATCCGGGCGATCAGCGCCATATAGGCCATGCCGAGCGCAAATGCCGGCAGCGCAATGGATCGCAACGTGCCGACGATGCCTTCCGACAACGGTCGATAGCCCTGCACAGGCAGCCAGCGCAACTGGATCGCGAAGACGTAGATCAGGAGATAGCCGACGAGGAACACCGGCACCGCGAAGCCGAGAACGGAAAAGCCCATGACCACACGATCGATGGTCGTGTCCGCCTTCCACGCAGCCACGACGCCCATCGGGATCGCAAACGCAACCGCGACGACGAGGGTCGCAACCGCGAGTACGAGCGACGGCTCCAGGCGCTGTTTCACCAGCGTCATCACCGGCAGGTTGGAGAAGATCGAGGTGCCAAGATCGCCGTGCAGGAGGTTCCAGATATAGACGCCAAACTGCTCCCACACCGGGCGATCGAGTCCGAGCTTGCGGCGAATGCCCTCGATCTCGGCCGGCGACGCATCATCGCCCGCGATCACGGCCGCCGGATCGCCCGGTGTAAGATGCAGAAGGAAAAACACGAACAGCGCCACGACGATCATCACGGGGATCGTCGCGATGAGGCGGCGCAGGATATAGGCGGTCACGAGACTGCTCCGGTCGGCCGTGTTGGCGCGCCGCGAGACAGATTCTCGCAGCGCGCTGTACCAGCGGTTCGGTTCGTTACTTCTTCTCGATGTTCCACATTGGTGGCACCGAGGGCACGGAGAGCACGCCCGAAATCTTGTCCGACCGGTAGGCTACCGGGTTCCGCCACTGCGCGAACGAAATATACGGGACTTGATCGTAGGCGCGTTTCGAAAGCTCGACGGCGATCTTCTTGCGCGCCTCGATGTCTGGGGCAAACGCCCACGCCTTGCGCAGCTCCTCAAACTTGGCGTCGCACGGCCAGCCGAACCAGGCCTTGTCGCACGCCATGCCGACCGAGGTGTGCGTGATCGGGCTCGACGATGTCAGAACGCTCGTGCCGGTGATGAAGATATTCCACCCGCCTTGAGCGGGCGGCTCCTTCTTGGTGCGGCGGGAGACGACCGTGCCCCAGTCCATCGCCTGCACGTCGAGTTTCAAGAAGCCCGCCTTGCGGAGCTGCTGGATCATGACGAGATTGGCGGGGTTGATGTACTGGTGGTCGGTGGCGTGCAGGATTGTGATCGGCTCGCCGTTGTAGCCGGCCTCCTTGAACAGCGCCTCGGCCTTCTTGATGTCCTTAGGGCCCTTATAGATCTCGCTACCGGCGTCCGTCTCCATCTCGACGCCGCAGCCGAAGAACGAGAAGCAAAGCGTCTGCAGCTTCTTGTCGGCAGCGATCGTGTTGAGGTAATCGGCGTTGTTGATGAGATAGAGCATCGCCTGCCGCGCCTTCACGTTGTTAAAGGGCGGGTGGAGATGGTTGAGCTGGAGGATGCCCATCGTGCCCATCGCAGGATGGGTGTCGAGCTTGATGCCGGGCGTCGATTCGAGGATCGGCAAGAAATCGGGTTGCGGGTTCTCGAGGTAATCGATCTCGCCGGCCACCAATGCGGCCTGCGCGGTTTGCGGGTCGGACAGCCAAATGAATTCGACGCGGTCGACCTTCACGACCTTGCCGCCGGCGTGACCTGATGCCGGTTCCTTGCGGGGGACATAGGCTTTGAATTTCTCATAAACGGTCTTGCTGCCCGGCACCCACTCGTCACGTTTGAACACGAATGGGCCGGATCCGACGACGTCCTTGATCTGCTGGAACGGGTCGACCATCGCCTCCTGCTCGCGCATCACGAACGGAATGCTTGTGCCGGTCTTGGCAAGGGTGTCGATCAACAAGCCGTACGGCTCTTTCAGCGTCCACACGAAGGTCTTGTCATCCTTCGCGACCAGAGACTCCGTATAATTGAAGAGCTGCTTGCCGGCGCCGTCGCGCTGCCACCACCGCTTCATCGACGCGACCACGTCCTTGGTGGTGACCTTCGATCCGTCGTGGAAGGTCAGGCCGTCGCGCAGCGTGAACGAGTAGACCTTGCGGTCATCGCTGACGGTCCACGTGTCCACCATCTGCGGCTGCGGCTTGAGATCGGCGTCGCTGGAAAAGAGCGTGTCGAACACCATCAGGCCGTGGATGCCCGCGATCGTCTGCGTCGTCCAGAACGGGTCGAGCGTGCGCACGTCGGCGTGCATGGTGACTTTCAAGACTTTAGGCTGCTGCGCCACAACGGGCGCGGCCGCGAATGCCACGGCCGATGCTGCAAGCCACACTCGGAATGCCGTCCTTAACATGTGCGTTGTTCCTCCTCGCAAGCCTCGGTCGATGATCGGGAAAGGTGGTCGAGCGGCAGAGGACGCGCCCGCCGGCGCGCCGCAAAAAGCGGCGCTGTGCACATGCGAGAAGCATCAATCCGGTGTTTGGAGGTGTGGAGAAACGGAGGTGCGCGCGTGAGGGCGAGGCTTGTCGGCAGCGGGGACGGAGTGCTCGTTTGGGTCGCCAAAGTCACTGCAAACAGGCGCATTACGATGCTCCAGGCCTCCACAATGCGGACATGAGCGGCCTGGGAATGATCGCATGTCCGTCGGGTCGCCGCTAGGATTTCCCAGCAAGCATCGCAGGTTTCATGCCAGCGCGATGTCTGGCCCCGATTTTCGTGGCACGAGGTGGGCGGGCCTAGGTTGGGAGCGGACCCGCCGGCAGCTCGCTTATTGGTCTTTGGTCTTGGAAGGATAAGGTTGCTCGGGCGGCTGTGGCGTCCCAGTTTTCTCCTTCAGCGGGCCCTTATCACTCTGCGGCTTCGGCACCTCCGGCGACTCCATCTTCGACGTCGGCGCGGCAGGATTTTTCGGATCGACCTGTCCCGACTTATCCTGCTGGGGCGGAGCGGTCGGAGTTTGGGCCGACGGACTCATCGATGAACTGACCAGCGTTGCCAGCGAAATAAACGCCGCCACAGCAAGCCGGGGCAGCGCAGATCGTGTAAATGCCAAGTCCATAATTCTTCCTATCGCAGTTGCAGCCTTCGATAGAAAATGCCCAGTCGTCGATTTGGTTCCGGGTTTGCTCGGCGCCCGAGACCTTCCAAGGAATGTGCAATGGACATCTTTGACCGCCTGAAGGCCGCGGCGTCGGCCGACTGGAATAGCTACGTTGACCACCTGTTCGTTCGTCAACTCGGTGCCGGATCCCTGCCGCAGGCGGCATTCCGCACTTACCTCGTGCAGGACTACCTGTTCCTGATCCAGTTCGCGCGCGCTTATGCTCTTGCGACGTACAAGTGCCGCACCCTTACCGACATGCGGGCGGCGCAAGCGGGACTAGCCGCCGTGCTCAGCGAGATGGAACTTCATGTCCGGTTGTGTGGCCGCTGGGGATTGTCGCCGCAGGACATCGAGGCCGCGCCCGAGCACCAAGCCACCGTCGCATATACCCGCTTCGTGCTGGACTGCGGCGCCGCCGGCGATCTGCTCGACCTCCACGTCGCGCTGGCGCCGTGCGTCATCGGTTACGCCGAGATCGGCCGCACCTTGTCGACCGGCAACCCTGCGGGGCTCGCCGATCATCCCTACGGCGAATGGATCGGCGAATATGCGAGCGACGTCTATCAGGAGGTGGCAGCGCGCGCCCGCCGCCATCTCGACGACCTCGCGGCACGATCGATGACCGAGCGGCGTTTCGTCGAACTCGCCGCCCTCTTCGGCACAGCCTCGCGGCTGGAGGCGGATTTCTGGCAAATGGGCCTGGACGGGGCTGCTGCGAGCCCCCCGGATTGAGCGCCATGAGCGCGCGACTGCGCGCCGGCGCAAGCGCCGCCCCCGCGGAGCCAATGAGCGAAGTGAATTGGGCGTGAGCGAAATATGGTGCCGGATGAGGGGATTGAACCCCCGACCTTCGGTTTACAAAACCGCTGCTCTACCGCTGAGCTAATCCGGCCCGGCGCCCCTCGGAGACAAGACGGGGGCGCGAACGCGGCCCTTATACGCGAACCGCCCGCCCGCTGCCACCCTTGCGGCGCGGCAATCTCGCGGGGTGGGCCGCTCCGCCGCCTTCCGACGCCGGCTCTAGCCGCCGCGCCGCCAATGACTTATAAGGCGGCACTGCAAGCCCATATATGAGCAGTGCAGCCGGGGCCTCAGGAGGGGCGCCCGGTGCCGTGGCATTGAAGGAGACGTGACATGCCTGCCCCATGGTCGCCTGACAGCTGGAGATCGAAACCGATCGTCCAGGTGCCCGACTATCCCAACGCGGCCGCCCTGGCCGACGTCGAGGGCCGGCTCGCCACGTTTCCGCCGCTCGTTTTTGCCGGTGAAGCGCGGCAGTTGACGAAGGTGCTCGGCGAGGTGGCCGAAGGCCGCTCGTTCCTGCTCCAGGGCGGCGACTGCGCCGAGAGCTTCCTCGAGCACCGCGCCGACAACATCCGCGATTTCTTCCGCGTCTTCCTGCAGATGGCGGTCGTGCTGACCTATGCCGGCGGCTCGCCGGTCGTGAAGGTCGGCCGCATCGCCGGCCAGTTCGCCAAGCCGCGCTCCTCGCCGACCGAGAAAAAGGACGGTGCCGAGCTGCCGAGCTACCGCGGCGATATCGTCAACGGCGCCGAGTTCACGCCGGAAGCGCGCACGCCCGATCCGCAGCGCCAGCTCGAGGCCTA
>LNEA01000581.1 GCA_001464855.1 Rhizobiales bacterium Ga0077530 | reverse complement strand
ATAGACGTCGTCGATGCCGGCCGCCTCGCGTGCCTCGTAGAGATCGTAATAGATCTTGCCCGAGCACATCACGACGCGGCGGATCTTATTGTCCGCTGCGAGTTTGATCTTCTCGCCCGTGCGCGATTGAGCGTCATCCCACAGCACGCGATGGAAGGTCTGGCCGGGGCCCATCTCGTCGAGCCGCGAGATCACGCGCTTGTGGCGCAGCAGCGACTTCGGCGTCATCAGGATCAGCGGCTTCCGGAACTTGCGGTGGAGCTGCCGGCGCAGGATGTGGAAGTAGTTGGCCGGCGTCGTGCAGTTCGCGACCTGCCAGTTGTCCTCGGCGCAGCTCTGCAGGTAGCGCTCGAGGCGGGCCGAGGAATGCTCGGGACCCTGGCCCTCGTAGCCATGCGGCAGCAGGCAGACGAGCCCCGACATGCGCAACCACTTGCGCTCGCCCGACGACAGGAACTGGTCGAACACCACCTGCGCCCCGTTGGCGAAGTCGCCGAACTGCGCTTCCCACATCACGAGCGCCATCGGCTCGGCGAGCGTGTAGCCGTACTCGAACGCGAGCACCGCCTCTTCCGACAGCATCGAGTTGATGACTTCGAAGCGTGCCTGGTCGGGCGCGACGTACTTCAGCGGCGTATAGCGGCGCTCGCTCTCCTGGTCGATCAGCACCGAGTGGCGCGACGAGAACGTGCCGCGCTCGACGTCCTGGCCGGAGAGGCGGACCGGAAAACCCTCCTTCATCAGCGTGCCGAACGCGAGCAGCTCCGCCATCGCCCAATCGACGCCCTCGCCGCTCTCGGTCATTTCACGGCGGCGGTCGAGCAGCCGCTGGATGGTGCGGTGGGCGTTGAAATCCTGGGGCACGCTGGTGATGCGACGACCGATGTCCTTCAGCACCTCGATGTCGACGCCGGTGACGCCGCGCCGCGCCTCGTCCTCGGCAAGGCCGATATCGGACCAGCGGCCATCGAGCCAATCCGCCTTGTTCGGCTTGTAGCTCTCGGCGGCCGCCATTTCCTCGTCGAGACGCGCACGGTTCTCGTGGCGCAGCGCCGCCTCGTCCTCGGCGGTGATCACGCCCTCGTCGATGAGCTGCTTGGAGTAGAGCGTCGCGGTCGTCGCGTGCGAGCGAATGGTCCGATACATCAGCGGCTGCGTGAACATCGGCTCGTCGGACTCGTTGTGTCCGAACCGGCGATAGCAAACCATGTCGATGACGACGGGCTTTTGGAAGCGCTGGCGGAATTCGGCTGCGATCTTGGCGACGTGCACGACCGCTTCCGGATTGTCGCCGTTGACGTGGAAAATCGGCGCCTCGACGATCTTGGCGACGTCGGTGCAATAGGGCGACGAGCGCGAGTAGCGCGGATTGGTCGTAAAGCCGATCTGGTTGTTGATGATGAAGTGGATCGAGCCGCCGGTGCGGTGTCCCTTGAGGCCCGAGAGGCCGAAGCATTCCGCGACGACGCCCTGCCCGGCGAACGCGGCGTCGCCATGGATCAGGAGCGGCAGGACGGTGCCGCGTTCGCCCGGCTTGCAGCCGTGCTGGTCCTGCTTCGCTCGCACCTTGCCGAGCACGACCGGATCGACGATCTCGAGGTGCGAGGGGTTGGCGGTCAGCGAAAGATGCACCTTGTTGGCGTCGAACTCACGGTCCGACGAGGCACCGAGGTGGTATTTGACGTCACCCGAGCCTTCGACGTCATCGGGCTTGTACGAGCCGCCCTTGAACTCGTTGAAGATCGCGCGCAGCGGTTTGCTCATGACGCTGGCGAGGACGTTGAGGCGCCCGCGATGCGCCATGCCGATGACGATTTCCTTTACGCCGAGCTGGCCACCGCGCTTGATGATCTGTTCCAGCGCCGGCACCATCGCTTCGCCGCCATCCAGCCCGAAGCGTTTGGTGCCCGTGTATTTGACGTCGGCGAATTTCTCGAAGGACTCGACTTCGATCAGCTTGTTCAGGATCGCGCGCTTGCCTTCGCGCGTAAAGGAGATCTCCTTGTCCTGCCCCTCGATGCGCTCCTGCAGCCAAGACTTCTGCGCGGGGCTGGTGATGTGCATGAACTCGACGCCGATGTGACGGCAGTAGGTGCGGCGCAGGATGCGCAGGATCTGGCGCATCGTCGCGGTCTCGAGACCGAGCACCTTGTCGATGAAGATCGGGCGGTCGAGATCGGCTTCTGTGAACCCGTACGTCTCGGGGCGCAGCTCACGATGGATCTTGCGCTCGGTGATGCCGAGGGGGTCGAGCTCGGCGGCGAGGTGCCCCATAACGCGGTAGGCGCGGATCAGCATCAGCGCGCGGAGACTGTCCTGCGTCGCGCGATAGGAGGCGGCGGGAGAAATGTCGTAGCCATTCTCCTGAGCGCGCTGTGAAATCTTCTCGCGTACGCTCCGCTCGCTGGCGCCGTAGTCGGCGGTCAGCGCGGCGACCAGCTCGCCGGTCGGCTGCAGCTCATCGAGCGTCCGTCCCCACGATGGGCTCTGCGTCGTCTCGCCGCCACCCGCCGCCTTTTCTTCCTGTAAACTTTGGAAAAACAGCCGCCACTGGTCGCTGACGGAGCCGGGATTGCGTTCGTATTGAGCCTGCATCTCCTCGATGTAACCGGCGTTGACGCCGTTTAGAAACGAGGTGAGGGCGAAGGCTTGATTGGAATCCTGGCGTGACATGCTCTGTCTCGTCCTGTTGCGACTTCGGGAGCCGAACGCACACAGCCGCCCGAAGGGGGCGGGGCCGGCTCAGATTGCGGCGCTACATAACCCATAACCGATTGCGAGAGTAGTGCATCGATCGGCGCACCCGAATCGGGTGGCGCGCTGTGGGATATATAAGGAGTCTCGCGGAGAATACTCGCGTGTTGTCGCCAGCCTACGCACTGTACGTGACGTTTTCGTGCACATTCTTCAGGCGGCGAGCGTCGATGTCGCGGGCGATCGGCGAAACCTGCAGCCGATTCAGCGCTTCAATGCAGCCAGCAGTGTCGTGCCGAGGCTCGCGGGGCTATCGGCGACGGCGATGCCGGCCGACCGCATGGCGTCGAATTTGTCCTCGGCCTTGCCCTTGCCACCCGAGATGATCGCGCCCGCGTGGCCCATCCGGCGTCCCGGCGGTGCCGTCGATCCGGCGATGAAGCCCGCCATCGGCTTGGAACGGCCTTTGGCTGCCTCGCGCTTGATGAACTCGCAGGCGTCCTCCTCGGCCGAGCCGCCGATTTCACCGATCATGATGATCGCCTCGGTCTCGGCATCGGACAGGAACATGTCGAGCACGTCGATGAACTCGGTGCCTTTGACCGGATCGCCGCCGATACCGACGGCGGTGGACTGGCCAAGGCCCGCATCGGTGGTCTGCTTAACCGCCTCATATGTCAGCGTGCCGGAGCGCGACACGATCCCGACGTTGCCCTTCTTGAAGATATTGCCGGGCATGATGCCGATTTTGCACTGGTTGGGTGTCAGCACGCCGGGGCAGTTCGGCCCGATCAGGCGCGACCAGCTTCCCGTGAGCGCGCGCTTGACCTTGATCATGTCCATCACCGGGATACCCTCGGTGATGCAGATGATCAGCGGTATTTCGGCGTCGATCGCTTCGAGGATCGCGTCGGCGGCGAACGGCGGCGGGACGTAGATCGAGGTCGCGTTGGCGCCGGTGGCGGCCTTTGCCTCGATCACGGTGTCGAAGATCGGCACCTTGGCCATTTCGGGATCGGGGTGCTTCGAGCCGCCTCGACCGGGCGTGACGCCACCCACGAGCTGGGTGCCATAGGCCATGGCCGCCTTGGAGTGGAAGGTCCCCTGGCTGCCGGTGATGCCCTGGCAAAGGACCTTGGTATTCTTGTCGACGAGGATGGCCATCGGCGGGTTCCCGGTTGCACGCGCGCTCTTGTCCGACAGATCGGGCCCCCGATCAAGTGTCGCGATCGGCACAGCCCTGCTGCTTTCGACCAATTTTCAATCATGGGACAAGTGTAAGGCGTACTGCTGGGGCGACTTGCACCTACCTTGCGCCCTGGCTAAACCGCTTCAAGAGCTGGTGGACAACGGCACTTATGGGGGCCATGCCTCGAATGGACAGCCGACAAGCCAAAGGGATGAGCGACGGCATCGATCCCGGAAACAGCTCCGAAAGAGTGTTCCGGGTCGCCGTCTGTGGACCGATCGCGGCGGTAGCCGGCATGGCTGCGGACCTCGAGCGGCTCGCCGGCACACGGCCGGAACTCGGGCTGGAGGTCGTCACGATATCGACCGACGGCGATGAACCCCGCCCCGTCGCACGTATGTTGGACGTCCTGCCGTCGGCGGCGCTCGCGGTGATCGTGGGCGAAGACCCAGATCACCTCACCGACGCCGCCCGCGCCGCCTGCTTGCTGGCATGGCGGCTGACGGGCGCCACACCGATGGTGGCGATAGCTGGCGATGCGGGCCGCGCCGCTGAAGTTTTGCACCCCTTCGCCCGGGATCTCGGCATCCCCGCGCCCGACCGGATCGTGATCAACTCGAACGATGTGTCGTCGATGGTCGAGCGGCACGCCGCCGCGCGGCGCGACAGCCGCAGTCAGGCGCCGCTGCGCTTCTGGGTCACGGATACCGCTAAAAATTCCAGCACGCCGTCGACAGCAATCGAGGGCGAACTCGCCATCGGTCACCTCACGCTGGGACAGCAGGTCGTTATCCTCCCGTCGGCCACCGCAGCAACGGTGACGGCGCTTGCGCCGCTGCCGGCGCGCGATGGCGATGCTCTGCCAAGATTGTCGGTCACACTCGACCGGCCGCTCCCGCCCGACCCCGGCTGCGTACTCAGTGACGCGGCAAACCGGCCCGAACTTGCCGATCAAGTCGTTGCTCACATCGTGTGGTCCGGGCGCAAGCCGATGTTGCCCGGACGAAGCTACGTTGTGCGCCTCGGCAACCAGGCAACGCGCGCCCAGATCGGCGCCCTCAAGCACCGCGTCCACCCCTCAACGCTCGAACCGATGGCCGCGCGCCGGCTCGTTCAGGGCGATGTCGGCCTGTGCAATGTGTCCTTCACCGAACCGCTTGTCTTCGATCACGCCGATCGGGGCGATCCGGCACCGCGGCCGACCTCGCGCTTCGTGCTGGAGGATGCAGTCGACGGCGGCATCGTCGGACGCGGCGAGATCGCCTTCACGCTGAGGCGCGCGACCAACATTCATTGGCAGGCGCAGGCGGTCGACAAAATCAGCCGGTCGGCGCTGAAGGGCCAGCGGCCGGCGTGTCTTTGGTTCACGGGCCTCTCCGGGAGCGGCAAGTCCACGATCGCAACGGCGCTCGAGAAGCGGCTCAACGCGATGGGTATGCATACGTACACGCTCGACGGAGATAACGTCCGGCATGGCCTCAGCCGCGATCTCGGCTTCACCGACGCTGACCGGGTCGAGAACATCCGCCGCATCGCCGAGGTGTCGAAACTTTTCGTCGATGCCGGCCTGCTGGTGATGGTGTCGTTCATTTCGCCGTTCCGGGCGGAGCGACGCATGGCCCGCAGCCTCCTCGGCGCCGACGAATTTCTAGAAATCTTTGTCGATACGCCGATCGAAATCTGCGAGGAGCGCGACCCCAAGGGCCTCTATCGCAAGGCGCGCGCCGGAGAACTCAAGAATTTCACCGGCATCGACAGCCCCTATGAGCCGCCCGAGCACGCCGAGATCCACATTGCCGGCGGCGAAGCACCGCCCGAAGTCCTGGTCGAACGGATCCTCGTCGACTTGAAGCGCCGCGGCCTCGTCTGACACCGACTTCATCGGCGCGCACGCGCCGCACGACAGGCTGTCGAAAACCGGTTGATCGGCGCGCCGCCGCACCCGGTTTCGCCATCTTGTGCCAGTACCCGTTCGCCAAGCGGCCCACGAATATGCGGCCGGCAAGCGGAGGCATCGGCATGGTCTCGCGTTGCAATCAGACGCGTCCACCCAACACGGGTGACGTCGGCGCGGCACTCGATGCCCAGCGCCTCGCATTCGGAAGCGGATCTCTCGAGCGGCTCGACCTCAATTCCGAGGCGTTTGGCGCCGACGGAACGCGCGCAATCCACGATCTCGCAATGTCATTTCCGGCGCTCCTGTTCGCGCTGACGACCGGCTATGGTACGCCTGAGCGCCGCCAGGCGTGTCTCACGGCGATTGTCGGCGGTGCCCGTCTCAAGACGGCAGCCGAAATATTGGGTCTGCCGTTCTGGTTGCGGCGCCTGCCGGCCGCAGCCCTCACCGGCCCCCTCCCCACGTTGCCCGACGATCGCGAATACGCTCTCGCCGTCGTGCCCGCACTGCCGAAATCACCGGACGCGATGTTGCCGTGGCTCGATTTTCTGAGCCTCGCCGATCGCCTCGCCGGTCGCGACGTGTGCCTCTGGTTCTTGCGCAATCCCCGCCTCACACCGCCAACGGCTCAACCCTCCGATGCGCTGTGGATGCTGGCACGCTCGCCGGGCGCGTCCAGCGCCGGTCGTGGACGACACGTGTCGGCTCGCGGTCGGCGCGCGAGGAGACGGCCAACTGGCGCAAGCGCATCGAGGGCGTATTGGCGCTTGGCAGCGGATTCCCCAACACGTGGTTCGAGGATGGCCGGGCGATGGGGCACGACATAGTGGCGCTGCGCAGTCCCGAGGACCTGTTCGCCGAATGCGCGGCCATGCGAAACTGCTTGGACCTTTATGCGCTGCGGCTCGGCCATATGCGTTCGCGCCTGTTCAGCGTCCGGGTGCGGGGAAAGGCAATCGCGACGTTGGAACTCGGCCTGCGCAACGACGAGGTGGGCGTGCCTTTCATTGTGCAGTTGCGCGGCATCGCCAATCGCCGCGCCGGTCCGCAGGTTTGGCAAGCGGTACACGCCTGGATGGGTGGCCCGGATGTCGCTGGTGCTGCGGCGCGAGTTGTGGGCGCCGCTGACCGAGGCCGCGGCAGCGATCGGCATGGGGCAGCGCTTCGAGCCCCTCGCGCTCGGGCGATCACCGGCGAGCCGGAAAATCGCGGCAGGGTGAACTCCTGCCGCGGAAAAGTGCCTTTCAGGCCGCGCGTTCTTCAGGGTCGCGGCGCCGTTGCCCGTTCTCGGGGAGCGCCCACGGCGTGAAGCTGAACACATCGGGGAACGTCAGCGTATCGCGCTCCTTCCGCTGGGTCCCGTCGCTTCCGCCCGCAGATGTGACGGAGTTGGCAGCGCTCAGTGCGGCAACGATGCGCCGATTGCACGTCGAGTAGTCTTCGAGCGCCGTCTGCCAGAACCGCATTTGGGCCGCGAACACATCCTGTGGACCGCGGCACTGAGCGACTGCACTGGGCAATTCGAGGTAGGCTTGTGCGCGCCGACCGGCAAGGGACGCCAGTTCCATGTTCATGCGCGCGGCGCCTGTCATCATCGGCGCGATGGACCGTGTCGCCTGCTCGCCGGATTCGAAGAGCCGCTCCAAAATCGCGTTCTCTGGCCGGTCCGCACGTTCGTGTCGTCGTTCTGTCATAACGCACCACTCCTCAGCTTTGCCCTCGGCATCGCCCGCTCGGGGCCGCCTGGGCATTCCGTTTTCTCCCCCTTCGCCTTGGCTCTTGGTGGCCTCTCAGCCCATGGAAGCGTCCACACCAGCGCCCACACGGGAAACAATCGCGCGAGCCACGGCTCGACCGATTTTAACCATGTTAGCGCGTTCCCGCCGGCGGCGCATTGATCTTGCGCAAGTGCCGCTGCGGAAACGCGAATTTCAGACGATAGGGAGAAACGGAGCCTGGCTGTGGCTCAGCCTGTCGTGACGCCGGCCATGTAGTCGCCGAGCAGCATCTCTGAAATGCGGCCCGGCTGATAGTTGTACGGGCCGATTTCGCGCACGGGGGTCACTTCGGCGGCCGAGCCGGTGATGAAGCATTCCGTGAAGCTCGAAAGCTCTTCCGGCATGATGCGGCGCTCGACGACCTCGATGCCGCGCTTCTTGGCCAGGTCGATGACCGTCTCACGCGTGAGCCCGGCGAGGAAACAGTCAGCGAGCGGCGTGTGCAGCTTGCCGTCCTGCACGAAGAAGATGTTGGCGCCCGTGCATTCCGCCACCCGGCCCTGCCAGTCGAACATCAGGGCGTCGGAATAGCCCTTCTTCTCGGCCCGGTGCTTGGAGATGGTGCAGATCATGTAGAGACCGGCGGCCTTGGCCATGGCCGGCGCGCAGGCGGGATCGGGACGGCGATAATCGGCGATATCGAGCCGGATACCGCGCATCCGCTCGGCCGGATCGAACATCGATGGCCAAGTCCAAGTCGCGATCGCGACATGGATCGGATTCTGCTGCGCCGCGACTGCCATCATCTTCTCGCCGCCGCGGAAAGCCACCGCGCGAACGTACTTGTTGCCGCCGCCGTTGCGCTCGAGGATGTCGGCCTTGGCCTTCTCCAGCACATCGACCGAAAAGGGTATCGTGAAGTCCATGATTTCGGCCGAGCGGTGGAGACGCTCGGTGTGCTTGCGCGACTTGAAGACGTGGCCTTCGTAAGCGCGCTCGCCCTCGAAAACGCACGAGCCATAGTGAAGCCCGTGGGTCAGCACATGCACTCGGGCGTCCGAGGACGGCATGATCTTGCCATTGTACCAGATCTGGGGATCGCCGAAGTAGATGAACTCGGAAGCCATGCGCGTTTCCTCCCGCGGGATTGGGCCGGGACTTGGATTTGGACCATCGGCGCCGCGGCAACGGTCGCTTGGCTCGCCATCGGCAAGCGGTCGGATGCCGCACAGGTGCGCAGATCGATCCTTTGGCGCCTTTGCAGAACGGCGCGCCGCGACAGTGGAAAACCATCCCGGCGGAGGCAGCTCCGACGTCATACCGATCGCCCGAGAGGGCCATTCAGCATAACAAAGCGCTTGCCACGGGTAGCAATCGACTTCAAATATGTCAATATGGCTGACGTAAATTCAGATCGCCCCTCCGCGCCGCGCATGACAGCGTCTGCGGCGACAAACACGAGCGGCAACGCGACAGCGATCGCCTCCCCGGAGGAGGTCTCTCCGGAAACCCTGCAGCTCATCGAGCTGCTGTTTTTCGCCTACCGCGATTTCACCGGCGACGCCGACGCGATCCTCGCCGAGTTCGGCTACGGTCGTGCCCACCACCGCGTGCTGCACTTCATCACCCGCTATCCCGGCCTGCGCGTGGCCGACGTCCTCCTGATCCTCAACATCACCAAGCAGAGCCTTGCCCGCGTGCTGCGCCAGCTCGTCGAGGGTGGCCTCGTCGTCCAATCGGCCGGCGATACCGACCGCCGCGAGCGCCGCCTGCATGTGACGACCGCCGGCAAGGCGCTGATGCGCCGTCTTGTCGATGCGCAGACGCGGCGCGTCCGTCGCGCCGCGGGCCTCAGCGGCAACGGCGCCGAAGCCGCTATCCGCCGTTTTCTCACGGCCATGATCGAGCCGGAAACCCGCGCGATGGTCACGGCGCTTCTCGATCTTCCGGATCCCCCCAAAGATCTCAACGGCGAGTTCCAGCCATGACGCTTGCTTCGCCCCTTGCCCGCAAAGACCCACTGCCCGACAACGCCCCGCATGTGCTGCTCGTCGACGACGATCATCGGATCCGCGATCTGCTCGGTCGCTACCTGCAGGACAACGGCTTCCGCGTCACGACGGCCCGAGACACCACGACCGCTCGGGCTGCCATGCGCGGCCTCACATTCGATCTCGTGATCCTCGATGTCATGATGCCCGGTGAGAGCGGGCTCGATCTCGCGCGTGAATTAAAGAGCATCGCGCCGATCCCGATTTGCATGCTGACCGCGCGCGCCGAGCCCGAGAACCGCGTCGAGGGCCTCGAAGCCGGCGTCGACGACTACGTGACCAAGCCGTTCGAGCCGCGCGAACTGGTGCTGCGTCTCCAGAACATCATGCGTCGCGGCCGCATCGGTCACGAGCCGCGCGACGAAATCCGCATGGGTGACTACGCCTTCAGCATCGAGCGCGGCGAGTTGCGGCGTGCGGATGAAACGATCAAGCTCACGGAGCGCGAGCGGGATCTGCTGCGCCTGTTCGCCTCGCGTCCCGGATCGCCTATTGCCCGCCACGAACTCGCGAGCGATGATTCGACGGGCAGCGAGCGCGCCATCGACGTCCAGATCAACCGGCTGCGCCGCAAGATCGAGCTCGATCCATCCAACCCTGTGTATCTCCAGACGGTCCGCGGCAAGGGCTATATTCTCTATATCGATTGAGGCTGAGGCGGGCTCTACGAACGAAGCCGGCCCAAGGCGGGGAGAGACGATCCGATGGTGGCGGCGCGGGACGAATTGGGCGAGCTGGAGCTCCCCCCCCCGCGCCCGAAATGGTGGCAGCGGCTGGGGCCGTTCAGCTGGCGCGGCATCCTCTCGAAGCTTGCCGGGTTCGCAGCCGAACTCGCGCCTAAGGGCCTCTACGCCCGCACGCTCATCATCATCATCGCGCCGATCGTGCTGCTCGAAAGCGTCGTCGCGTTTACGTTCATGGAACGCCACTGGCAGGCCGTAACTCGACGCCTCTCGGAAGCGACCGCGCGTGACATCTCCGCCCTGATCGAGGTCTATTCGAGTTTCAGCATTGGCGACGATCCGGAAAAGCTCGCCGCCTTGGCGCGCGACAAGGTCGGCATCTCCATGCAGATCCTGCCTCCGGACGATCTGCCGAAGGCCCAGCCAAAGCCGTTTTTCGCGCTTCTCGACCGCACCCTCTCCGACGAAATCCGCCGGCACGTATCGCTGCCGTTCTGGATCGACACCCTCGGCCAGTCGCGCCACGTCGAGGTGCGAGTGAAGCACCCGAAGGCCGTCCTCCGCTTCATCGCGACGCGCAACCAGACCTACGCCTCGAACTCGCACATCTTCCTGCTCTGGATGGTGGGCACCTCTGTCGTGCTGCTGACGGTCGCGATCCTGTTCATGCGCAACCAGATCCGGCCGATCCTGCGACTTGCCGAAGCCGCCGACGCCTTCGGCAAGGGGCGCACGGTCGGCGACGATTTCCGCCCGCGCGGCGCCCGCGAGGT
>LNEA01000580.1 GCA_001464855.1 Rhizobiales bacterium Ga0077530 | reverse complement strand
CTCAAGATGGTCACCATCGGCCTCGTCAAGGAATTGACGGCGGAAGCCGCACGGCAGGCGGCCCTCGGCGCCGGCGCGAAGCTCGTCGGCGCCTTCGCTTACCGCCTTACCGCCGAGGACATGCGCGCCATCGAAGCCTTGGCGCCGGACATCGTCCTGCTCGCTGGCGGCACCGACGGCGGCAACCGCGACGTCGCGACCCACAACGGCGAACGCCTCGCGACTTCCGCGCTCGAGTGCCCGATCATCGTCGCCTGCAACCGCGACATCGCCGAAGATATCGTTGCACGCCTCATCTCTGTCGGCAAAGCGGCCATCCTCACGCGCAATGTTATGCCCTCCTTCGGCGTCCTCGACATCGATCCCGCCCGCGCCGCAATTCGCGATGTCTTCATCGCCCGCATCGTCCACGCCAAGGGCATCGACCGCGCCGCCGCACGCTTCGACGCCGTGCTCATGCCGACACCCGCCGCCGTCATGGAAGGCGCGCGGCTCCTCTCGCAGGGCACCGCCCGCCACGCCGGTCTCGGCGACATCCTCGTCGTCGACATCGGCGGCGCGACGACCGACGTGCACTCCGTCGCGATCGGCGCGCCGCGCCGCGACGGCGTCGTGCAATACGGTCTCCCCGAACCCTTCGTGAAGCGCACCGTCGAGGGCGATCTCGGCGTCCGCCACAACGCCCGCACGATCGCAGAAGCAGCGGGTATGGCCGCGTTCGCCGCCCGCCTCGGCATCAGCGAACTCCAGCTCAGCGCAAGCCTCGATGCGATCGAACGTGACGTCCAGCGTCTGCCTACCCACGCCGCCGACGTCGCCCTCGACGAGGCGCTGGCCTGGACCGCCGTCGGGATCGCTGTCGCCCGCCACGCCGGCACGTCCGAAATCGTGCAAACGGTCCACGGCCCTGTCACCATGCAGCGCGGCAAGGACCTCTCCGCCGTCACCACCGTGATCGGCACCGGCGGGCCGCTCGCCCACGGTGCGACGCCGGCCTCCGTCCTCCGCGCAGCGCTCGCCGATCCCGCGGCACCGTTCTCGCTGCGCCCCATCCGTCCGACGCTCTACATCGACGCCGATTACCTCCTCTACGCGAGCGGCCTGCTGTCCGCCCTCGAACCCGACGCCGCGTTCGCCCTCGCGCGAGCCTCTCTGCGACCACTTCAGGAAAGGGATGCTGCATGAGCATCGCACTAAAATCACGCGGCGCTCGCGCGGAATTCTCGCAGCGCGGGATCGACGCCGATACCTTCGCTACCATGCGCCGAGAGAACCTCGCGCGCTGGCCGACCGGCGCGCTGGTCGACATCGACGCAGCCGTTGCCCGCCACAAGGCGCTGCCGAAACACAAGCAGCTCGCCCACGTCTTCCGCGAGGCCGAAGTCAGTGGCAAATGCCTGACGCAACCGCGCGGCGGCTTCGGCACACTGGAGCTGCAGATCGAGCTGATGACGGAGCTCGACAAGGTGGGCCTCGCCGACATCGTGCCGACGACAACCGACAGCTACACCCGCAACGAACAGTGGGACAAGGCGCAGGCTGGCGTCGAGGAAAGTCGCAAGGCCGGCCGCTCGATGCTCAACGGCTTTCCCATGGTCAACTACGGCCCCGTCGAAGCGGCGAAGCTCATCGACTCCATCGACAAGCCCGCGATCGTGCTTTCCGGCACGTCGTTCCCGCGCCTGACCGCCGAAGTCGGCTACGCCGCCGGCTTCTCGGGCTATCTCGGCTCGGGTCTCGCCTACACCGTCTCCTACACGAAGGAGACCTCGCTCGAAGAGGGCATCCGCAATTACCAGTATCTCGACCGCCTTGCCGCGCTCTACCTCGAACACGGCGTCGAGTTGCACCGGCGCCAGCCCGGCTTCCTCACAGGCACCAACATCCCGCCGTCGATCGCCATCATTACCGCCATCATCGATGCGCTCCTCGCGGCCAACCAGGGCGTGCGCCATTACGGCCTCGAACTTGGCCAGACGTTGCATCTCGTCCAGGACGCCGCCGCTATCCGCATGTGCCGCGTGCTCGTGCAGGAGTACCTCCAGCGCTTCGGCTTCATGGATATGTTCACGCCGATCACGTCGCTGCACTGGATGGGCGCCTGGCCGCAGGACGAGTCCCAGTCGGCGGCCCTCATCGTCTACGGCGGCACGCTTGCGGCGGTCAGTGGCGCCAACTCCATCACCACCAAGTCGACGCACGAGGCCTTTGGCATTCCGACGCCCAAGGCGAACGCGGAAGGCCTGCGCATGACGCGAATGGCGATCTATCTCGCGCGCAACATGCGGCTCGACTCGATGCCCGAATTCCGCGCGGAGTGCGACCTCATCCGCCGCGAGGTCGTGCCGGTGATGGACAAGATTTTGGAGATGGGCGACGGCGATGTCGCGCTCGGCACGATCAACGCCGCTGCCGCCGGTATCCTCGATATCCCCTGGTCGCCGAACCGCCACGTCAAGAGCCGCATCATGCCGGCCCGCGACGCCGACGGCTATCTGCGCATCCTCGATCCCGGCGACATGCCGTTCGCGCGCGACGCGCTCGAAGTGCATGAGGCCGGACTGCGTCGCCGCGCCGAACGCGAGCGCGTCGACTACGGACCCGACCTCGCCATCTCCAGCGTCTACGAAATCAGCGAACCGCTCGAACGCCTCGCGCCGTGATCACGCGCTCGCCTTGTTGAGTTCCACGAGATCCGCCGCGCTGAGATTCAGCGACGCGCACTTCAGGATGTCGGTGAGCTGTGCCGTCGTTGTCGCACTCGCGATCGGCGCGGAAATCGCGGGTTGCGCGAGCATCCACGCGAGTGCGACCTGTGCCTGCGTCGCCTTGTGCCGCTCCGCGACCGCATCGAGCACCTTGAGGATGCCGAAGCCGCGCTCATTCACGTACTTCCGCACGCCTGCCGCCCGTGCCTTGGTGCCGAGGTCGGCTTCCGAGCGGTACTTGCCGGTGAGGAATCCGCTCGCCAGCGAATAGTAGGGAATGACGCCGACGCCTTCCTTGACGCACAGGTCCTGTACCTCGCCTTCGAAATCCTTGCGGTCGCACAGGTTGTAGTGCGGCTGCAGCGTCTCGTAGCGGGGAATGCCGGCCTTGGCGCTGGCATCGAGCGACGCCTTCAGCCGCGCGCCGCTGTAGTTCGACGCGCCGATCGCACGCACTTTGCCGGCCTTCACCAGCGCCGCGTGCGCCTCGAGCGTCTCCTCGATCGGCGTCTCCGGATCGTCGCGATGCGACTGATAGAGGTCGATGTAGTCCGTCTGCAGGCGCTTCAACGAATCCTCGACGGCGCGCATGATATACGCCTTCGATAGCCCCTTCTTGTCGGGCGCCATCTCCAGCCCACACTTGGTCGCAAGGATCACCTTCGCCCGGTTGCCGCGCGCCTTGAACCACTTGCCGATGATCGTCTCGCTCTCGCCGCCTTTATTTCCAGCCGCCCATTTCGAATAGACATCGGCCGTATCGACACAGTCGAAGCCCGCATCGAGAAACGCGTCGAGGATCGTGAACGAACCCTTCTCGTCGACCGTCCAGCCGAACACGTTACCGCCGAAAACCAGCGGCGCAATTTCCAGACCGCTTCTGCCGAGCGTGCGCTTTTTCATCGGATCCTCATCGGTGTGTTTCCTGGCCCTGCCGGGAGGCTACGACCGGCGACCCTGGCTGACAAGCTGCCATGCGCCCCTTGGCGGACGCCCAACTGGACGCCCTGTCTTCAAGGCGCCATGATGCGCCCCAGAAACGCGAGGAGGAAACAATGGCGACAGCATTCGACGAAGTGATGGCGATCCGCGGGCGCGGCACGCTTCCAGCCGGCGAAGCCGAAATCGTCGGCAAGGATCCGGTCCTCTCGACGCGCTTCAGGATCGGCGACGTGTGCGCGGCCGTGCTCGGCGGCGTCGGCGTTGCCGTATCCGACATCTGGGAGTTGAAGACCGGGCGCCGGCAGAAGGCATCGATCGACGTGCGCCACGCTGCGGCCGGCCTGCGCAGCACCAACTATCTCCAACGCCCGGGCCCCGATGGGGCTTTCAAGACCGTCGTCAGCGAGACCCACGAGGCGATGCGCCGCATCACGCAGCCGTGGCCGACCAACGACGGCCGCTTCGTGCTGCCGCACTTCGGCCTGCCGAACCTGCAGGCGCGCATGACCAAGCTGCTCGGCTGCGAACCGACGCCGGAGTCCGTCGGCAAGGCCGTCGCCAAATGGAAAGCGCTCGACCTCGAGGCGGCAATCGATGAAGCCCGCGTCTGCGGCGGCATGGTGCGCAGCAACGCCGAGTGGCTCGGAGATCATCAAAATCGCCGACAGCGATCCCGAGCCGATGCCGGCCGGTGACCGCCCGCTCTCTGGCATCCGCGTCCTCGACTTGACGCGCATTCTCGCTGGCCCGATCTCGGCGCGCACGCTCGCCGAACACGGTGCCGAGGTGCTGATGGTCACCGCAGCGCATCTCCCGCAGATCCCCGAGCATGTCATCGACACCAGTCACGGCAAGCGCAGTTGCTTCCTCGACCTCAAGCAGACCGATGACTCCGCCCGCCTCAAGGCGCTCATCAGGGACGCCGACGTCTTCTCGCAGGGCTATCGCCCTGGCATGATGCAGAAGCTCGGCTTCGCGCCCGAGGACCTCGCGAAACTCCGCCCCGGCATCGTCTACACCTCGATAAGCTGCTACGGCGCTGATGGCCCCTTCAGCCACCGCGCCGGCTGGGAGCAGGTCGCGCAGACCATGACCGGCATCTGCCACGATAATCGCCCCGAAGCGCCGATGCTGTTGCCCGCCGCCGCTTGCGACTACACCACCGGCTATCTCGCGGCCTACGGGGTGCTCCTTGCGCTCGCGCGCCGCGCCCGCGAAGGCGGCAGCTATCATGTCCGCGTTTCGCTGTGCCAATCCGGCATGTTCATCCACCGCCAGGGCAAGGTCGAATTCGACCGACCCGACATGGAACTCGAACCGGCCGAACTGGACGCGATCCGCATCGAGAGCCGTCCCAAGTCCGGACCGATCCGGCACCTCGGACCGCTCCTGAAACTGTCGGAAACGCCGCCGCGCTGGATTCGCCCGACACCACAGCTCGGCGGCGACAAACCCGAATGGCCGGCCGCCGCGGCTCGCGTTGCCGCCGAATAAAGGACTTGATCGATGCCTGATGCTCTCGGTTGGCGCGGCAAATTCGGCGTCATGGCGCCGTCGACCAACACCATCGTCCAGCCCGACTTTGATGACATGCGCCCATTCGGCGTCACCAACCACTACAGCCGCATCTTCACGCCCAACGCCAAGGCGCTGAGCAACGACTCGTTCAAGGCCGGCATCGACACCATCGGCAGCAACGTCATGGACGCGATCCGCTCCGTCATGACGTGCGAGCCCGATTACCTCGTCATGGGCATCTCGGCGCTGTCGTTCTTCGGCGGTGCGAAAGGTGCGGAGATCTTTGCAAAGCGCATCGTCGACGAAACCGGGCTCGGCCTCACCATCGGCAGCCAAGCCACATCCGCTGCCATCGCCGCACTCGGCGGCATCCGGCGCATCGCCGTCCTCACGCCCTATTGGCCGGTCATGAACACCGAGGTGAAGCGCTACTTCCACGACGTCGGCCTCACCGTCGTGCGCGATACTGCGCTGCAGTGCCCGTCCTGGACCGGCATCGCCGACGTCCAGCCCGCCCAATGCCGCGACGCGCTACGCGCCCTCGACGGCGATGACATCGACGCCATCATCCAGGTCGGCACCAACCTCTCGATGGTCCGCCTCGCCTCCGCAGCCGAGTTGTGGCTTGGTAAACCCGTGATCGCCATCAACACCGCGACCTACTGGCACGCGCTGCGCGCCCGCGGCATCACCGACAAAAAAGCCGGTTTCGGCCGTCTGTTTGAGGAGTTCTGACGGCCCGGGCCGCACAGACGTGCCGCTCCCGATATGTAGGCACGCTGACCCTCCCCTGCGCCGAAGGCAGGCATGAGGCACCGCGCCCGCTTGACCCGACGCCCCCCGCCCCTCATCAATGGCGCATTCGGAACAACCGTCAGGAATCGCAGCCCCATGTTCAATTTCGATCGCGTCATCGAGCGCCGCGGCACGCACGCGTCGAAGTGGGATAACATCGCGAAGCTCTCCGGCATTACCGCGCCCGATGCGATCCCGATGTGGGTCGCCGACATGGATTTCGCCGCCCCGCCGGGCGTCACCGCCGCGCTCAAGGAGGTCGTCGACCGTGGCGTGCACGGCTACTATGCCGACACCGGCACCTGGGCCAAGGCGCTCACCGACTGGCTGGCGCGCCGACACAAGCTGACGATCGAGCCCGGCTGGGTAAGTCCGACACCGGGCATCGTCTCGGGCCTCGGTCTGACACTCCAAGCGGTGAGCGAACCAGGCGATGAGGTCGTTGTCTTTCCGCCCGCCTATCATGCCTTCCGCCGCATCATCGTCGCCAACGGCCGGCGCATTCTCGACGCTGAACTCGTTGAAGCCAACGGCCGCTACGTGATGGATCTCGATGCCCTCAAGGCCAAACTGACACCACGAACCAAGGTCGTGTTCTTCTGCAATCCGCACAATCCTGGCGGCACGGCGTGGACGCCCGAGGAGATTCGCGCGCTCGCCGCGCTCTGCATCGAGCACAACTTGATCCTGTGCTCCGACGAGATCCATTGCGACCTGATGCTCGGCGCGGCGCGCCACACACCAACGCTCACCGCCGCACCCGAAATCGCCGATCGCCTCATTTCGAGCTTCGCCGCGACCAAGACCTTCAATCTCGCCGGCGCGCATGTCGGTGCCTGCGTCACCTCCAACCCCGAACTGAAGCGCCGGCTCGACGCACGTATTCTCGCCAGCGGCCTCGCCTCCTACAACGCCTTCGGCATGGCGGCGACGGAAGCCGCATGGCGCACCGGCGACGACTGGCTCGATGCGTTGCTGCCCTATCTCACCAAAAGCCGCGAACTGCTCGACAAGCGCATCGAGGCCGCCGCCCCCGGTGCCCGCTCGATGCGGCTCGATTCAACCTACCTCGGCTGGGTCGATTTTTCCGGCACGGGCCTGACACCGGAGGACGTGGCCACCCGAGTGAAATCGCGCGCGCGCATTTTCGCGAGCCCCGGCGAGCAGTTCGGCCCCGGCGGCGCCTCGTGGCTGCGCTTCAACTTCGCGACGCCCCGCTCCATCCTCGAGGAAGCGCTCGGCCGCCTCGACGACGCCTTCAGCGACCTTCGCGGCGGGCGGTGAACACGAACATGCGCAAGTCCGTCGTCGGCGTGATCGCCAATTCGCATCAAGTCGAGAAGCGCATTCCCGTCCAGATGGCCGGCGAACGCAACCTGCGCGCCATCGCCGAAGTTGCCGACGCGCTGCCACTGGTCATCGCGAGTCTTCCAGATGTCATAGATATCGGCGCCTTGCTTGAGGTCGTGGACGGCGTCCTTCTCACCGGCGGCAGAGCCAACGTGCATCCCACGCGGTACGGCGCCGAGCCTCATCCGAGCTACGAGCCCTACGACGAGAAGCGGGACGAGGTCGCTCTGTCGCTGATCGACGCGTGCGTCGCGCGTGGCCTGCCGATCTTCGGCGTCTGCCGCGGCCTCCAGGAGATGAACGTCGCCTTCGGTGGCACGCTGCACCCGGAGATCCGCGAGTTGCCAAGCCGCATGAACCATCGCATGCCCCGGCTCGAAAACGGCGACATCCATCCCGATCCGCTGGTCGTCTTCGCCGACCGCCACGACGTGCGTCTCACGCCCGACGGCACCTTCGCCACTCTGCTCGGCTGCGAGACCATTCGCGTCAACTCGCTGCACGGCCAGGGCATCCTCGAACCCGGCGAGCGCGTCGTCATCGAGGGCATTGCCGAGGACGGCACGTTCGAGGCGATCCGCATCGCGGACGCGCCGGGCTTCGCGCTCGGCGTCCAATGGCACGCCGAATACGACCCACAGCGCAACCCGATCAACCGCGCGCTGTTCCAGGCCTTCGGCGCCGCCATCGCGGCCCACGGCAAGGCGCGCTAGGCCACCGCGACTTGTGAGTCCAGCCCACAACCGCCACCAGACTCACGAGCGGTAGGTGGACTTGTCGGTTCCGCGATAAAGGAGCTTCTGCTGCCGCTCGGTCGTCGCCGTGTGAAAGGCCACGCCGACCGGATCGAGATCGGACCGCGGCCGCGGCTCGGACTCGAAATGATTGAACGTATCGATCCCTCGCACCAGCGATGCTGAATCGGCAGCGCCGACCGCCTGCTTGACGTAGGTAGGAACGTAGCGGACCGCGAGGCCGATGCGGCGGTCGTCAGACTGATTCGGTGCCGAGCCGTGGAACAGCAGCACGTGATGCAGCGATGCTTCGCCCGGCTTCAGCTCGCCGTACACCGCCTTCGATTCGTCGACGTCCACCGCGATTTCCTGGCCGCGCGTGAGCAGATTGTTCTTGTCGAACGTATCGTCGTGCTTCACCTGCTCCTTGTGCGTTCCCGGAATGAACTTCATGCAGCCGGAGACCTTGTTGGCCGGCGACAGTGCGATCCAAGCGGTGCAAACGTCTGGTTTCGAGAGCCCCCAGTACGTCGCGTCCTGGTGCCAGGACACGAATCCCGGATCACGCGCTTCCTTGATGAAGAACGACGTCCCCCACACGAGCAGGTTCGGCCCGAGCACGTCCTCCACCGCATCGAGCACCTTGGGATGGCGCATGAGGTCGTTGATCCATGGGAACAGCAGGTGTGACTTGTGCCGTTTATCGCCGCTGATCGGGCCGCCACTGCGCCGCTCGTAGCTTTCGAGTTCAGAACGGCAGGCATTGACCTCGCTGTCGTTCAAGACGCTTACCGGAAAGTGATCAATACGTTGCCCATCTGCGTTCCTCCGTTCCTGCGATCCACCGCCGGAGGTGGTCGCTGTTTCGACCGACGCCTATCGCGCCGTTCTCGTGATCTTCACTCCGGCCGCTCGCCGACCGATCCGCGTCACCCGCTGCGCTTCCAACCGATCCACTCGCAGAGCGCGTCACCCATAATCAGATTCTTGTCGGCAGCCGGGATCCAGTCGATCGCCTGAAAGTGCGACACGCACTCGCGCCATGTGCACGGCATCTTGGTGATGTCGGTGCCCCAGAACAGACGCTTCGGACCGAATGCGTCGTAAAGTGCGCGGTAATGCGGATGCAGGCTGCGGAACGGATAGGCGTCGTCGGCATAGAACGGTCCGCCCGTCAGCTTCACCGCGACGTTCGGCAGCTTCGCGAGTGCGACCAGATCCTTGCGCGTCACGAACGCCGCCTCGCCGCCGTGAAAAATTCGATGCGCGCCCATGTGGTCCACGATCAGTTTCAGGCCCGGATGACGCGCCGCGATCGTTCCCACCAGCGGCAGGAAATCGTCCGCCAGCAGCGCGACCGGCAACCCCGCCTTCTCCGCCGCCGGCCAAAACCAATCCATGGTGCCGTCCATCGGCCACGTCCGCTTGTGCGGATCGGTGAAGTAGAAGCGCAGGCCCAACCGGCCCGGCTCCTG
>LNEA01000579.1 GCA_001464855.1 Rhizobiales bacterium Ga0077530 | reverse complement strand
TACGGCCGCTCGATATGCAGGTGCGTCGGCACGCCCTTGCCCCAAAGGTGGATCTGCGCGTCGATGATAGCCATGGGCGATCTCCTCGTTGCCGCAATCGGTTCAATGCTGCCGATGCGTGTTGTTATTGGATGGCGTAGGGTGCGAGATCGAGTGCCGGCGTCTTGCCAAGCGCCAGGTCCGCGAGCATCGCGCCGCTGTAGGGACCCATCGACAGCCCGCTCGGGCCGAGACCGTTACCGATAACGAGATTGTCGACGCCGGGCGCGCGGCCAAGTTTAGGGCGTAAATCATCGGCGAGCGGGCGAAAACCGATGCGACGTCCAGCGCCGCGTTCAGCACTTCCGCCACGCCCGCCGCCGTGAAGCGATAATCGAATCCGGCGCCGGTCTCGCGGCTCGCGCCGACGACGACGCGAGAATCCTCGAACGCCAACAGGTAGTGACTGCTGAGCGGCATCAGGATCGGCCAGTGCGCGGTATCCGTTCCCGGCGACCGCAGATGAATGATCTGGCCGCGCTGCGGTGCCACGCCGAGTGGAACGCCAGCCGGCTCCAGCAATTTCGGCGCCCAGGCGCCTGCCGCCACCACCACCGTGTCGGCCTCGATCGTCTCGCCGTTGACGACGACACCCGCGACGCGACCACCACGCATCATCAGTTCGGCCGATCCGGTCACCAGACGTGCGCCGCGTTTTGCCGCCGCTCGCTGCATGGCCGCTGCGACCCGCCGGCCATCGACACGCGCGCCGCCCGAAATGAATAGTCCCGGCTGATCCGGCCGCAGCGGCGGAAACAACTTACGCGCGTCGGCAGCCGACACACGCTCGATGCTGCCGGCCTCCGGCGCCTCGGCCGCGCGGGCACGCGCGCGGCGTTCCGTGGCGTCGAGTTCGTCGGCGGTGCCCGGCACGTAGAGACCGCCGACTTTGGCGTAGCCGAGATCGCTCTCGCCATCCTCAGCGAGCATTGCAACGAGGTGCGCATAGTAGCGCGCGCCGCCCGAGAGCAGCGCATAGTATGCCGGGTCCTCGACGGCCGAGCCCCACGGACACACGATACCCTCGATCGACGAGCGTGACGGACACACCCGCACGCACGAGATGATACGCGGCACTCGCGCCAAGGATGCCCGCACCGATCACGATGGCTTTCATCCGCACATTCCTTTGCTGCGGGGATACGGATCAGGCCCGCCGGCCGCTACCCTGCCAGCGTTACGGCGCGGCGGCAACCCGCCGCCCGCTAGCGATAGATGTACGTGACGAGGAACGTCAGATCCGCCGCGTTGGCGTTGCGCGGCGGAAAGGGGAAACTCGCCTGCCGCGTCGAAAACACCACGCTCTGGTCGAGACCGGCGACGCTCGACGGCACCATGATCTCAGTGCCTACAAGACCACCGTCCTTGTCGAGCTTGATCCGTACCGTCACGCGGCCGCGAGTTTCGCGCAATTGCGGCATCGATCGTTGCAGGGCGGCGATGACGCCGCGGGCGAAAGCGTCGTTCTCGCCTGACCGTGTGATACCCGCCGGCCGTTGGATACCGGCGCCACCGCCGCCCGACGGCGCTGAAAACGACGGCGGCAACGACAGGTCGAGCGATGACGTGCGCACCTGACTCTGCTTCGGCGGCGCCCGACGTGCCTGTTCGGTCTTTGCGGGTGTGGCGGGCTTCGCCGGCTCAGGAGGTTTTGGCGGATCCAAGGTGTGCGGCAAGGCTGCCTGCGTTGGTATCTTCAAGAGCTGCTCGACCGCAGGATCAGGCAACATCGCGGGCTTATCCGGCGACGCCGCTTTCGGTTGCTCCTGCGGGGCGGGCGGCGGCGGCTCGGCTGGAAGGGCAGCCGTTTGCTGGTTCAGGCGGCGGCGGCTCGGGCTGCGGCGCGGGCTTTTGCTGCTGTGGCGGTTCGGGCGGCGGTGTCGGCGGCGCCAGAGGGCCGGCCGCCCGGTCAGCGACGGTACCCATGCTCTTCAGGTCGGCTTCGCTGACGAAGTCGACGCTGATGCCGCCCCGCGCACCGCCAGGGTCGCCAAGGTGGCGGCTTTCGGCTGAAATGAAGCTCACGAGGAATAGGAGGTGTGCGACCGTTGCCACGACCAGGGCAATATTGAACTGGCGATCGGCGTGCAGCAACAGCCCGCCGACGGGCCGCGTTTCAAACGCTGGCAGGGTGAGTTCGTGCTGGTCAACCGCCTCGCTCATCCCCCCTCTCTAGTCGGCTTCGCGCGCATGGGAAATCGCTGGACACCCGATTTGCACGCACATCGGGGCGACATTCGGTCCACCGGGGGGCTATGGTGCCGACGTGTCACTCCGCCGCGCCGTCGTGCATCACCTGAACGGCGGTTCCTCGAAGGAGCGCAGCTTGCGCGAATGGAGTGATTCGCGCCGCTGCTTCAGCAGTTCGATCGCGGCGAGCCCGATCTCCAGGTGCTGCGACACCGCTGTCTCATAGAACGCATTGGCGGCGCCCGGGAGCTTGATCTCGCCATGCAGCGGCTTATCGGAAACGCATAGCAGCGTCCCATAGGGCACTCTGAGACGAAATCCCTGTGCCGCAATGGTCCCGCTCTCCATATCCACCGCGACTGCGCGCGACAGGTTGATCCGGCGGCGCTCCTGGGCATA
>LNEA01000578.1 GCA_001464855.1 Rhizobiales bacterium Ga0077530 | reverse complement strand
CCCATCTGGATGTTCGGATAGGCCCCGCCGCCGCCCCACTCGGGCCGGAACGTCAGGATGATGTCGCCGGTCTGGATGAGGCCGCTCTTGGCCATGCGCTGGCCGAAGCCCCCTCGCTTGGCGCCGATGACGCGTAGGCCGACCTCGCCCGACGCCCCTTTCGCATCGGGATGCTTGAACTCGATCAAGCGGTCGGTGGTGTTGATCGATTTGGGCAGCGTCAGCCGCGCGCTCGATGGCAGCGCGAAATAAACGGGCATATCGAGCCGCCGCGCGATGTCGGCGTTCGTCTTCTCGTTGTAGGTGAACTCAGCGGCGGCGACCGACCCCGAACCGAGCATGCTCCCTGCGGCAATGGCCCCCGCCGCCACCGCGATCACGCCCCGCGGCAAACCCCTGACAGCATCTTTCACGGACATTTGCGGCTCCCTCCCATGACCCGGTCGCCCGCGTCGTTGCCGGACCATGGGCCCGATGTGCTTTTCAGCGGCAGCGTACTGCCGGTGCGGCGACAAATTGAGGCCGCAAAGTCGAACGTCAGCGCCAACTTTTTCCGTCGCCGAAGCCACCATGGCTGGCGTCCCACAGCCCCCACAGCTCGGCAAGCGCGCGCCGCGCGTTATCCACACCGCGCGCAAGCGCGTCAGAGCGACTAAATATTAGAAGCACGAACGAGCGACCGCTACCGGCTGTCGAGACGGCGCAGCCGGTCCGCCGCCTCGACCGCCCCGAGCTGACGGGCCCTGTCATACCACCGGCGCGCCGCCGCCACGTCAGGCTGCAACCCGAACACTTTGAGCTTGGCGAGTTCCACCGGATCGTACGTGCTGCCGAGCGCCAGTGCGCTCTCGGCCAGCCCCTGGTCTGCCGCGCGCCGGAACAACATGCGCGCCGGCTGGATATTTCCCTGCTCGAGCAGTTCCTTACCTTTGGCGTGCAGGCCCATTGCGCGATCGTGATCTTTCGAGCTTGGTGCGGTCACGGGCTCCTTCTCCAGCGCGGCCGGCGGCTGCCCCAGCGACGCGACGCTGGTTCTTTGCTGCTCCTTCGCCTGCTGCTGCGGCGCGATGAGCTGGACCGGCCCGACGACCAGCACCGTCTTCGCTTCGATCAGCACGGTGCCCTCGATCGTGACCAGCGCCACAACCGCATCCCATCGCCCCTGCAAGCCGACCGGCAGCGAGATACCGAGACTGGCGAGCCCCGCCAGGGGTACGGCCCACGCGCCGGGGCTGATCGAGTGGCCTTCCGAAAGGACGGCCGCCGTCGGAAGACCGCGAATGCGCACGAAGCTGTTTCTGACCAGCGCCTCGGTCGGGCCGACCTGGATCGGGAACGGGCTTCGCGTAGCCGGCTCCGCGAGCATCACCGGTGCGACGTTGAGATTGAATTGCTGCTGCGCGTGCGCAGGTGCGCTGAAGGCCAGCCCGTGCTGCTCGCCCGCAAGCCGCACATCAGCGAACCCGACCGTGCAGACGGCCAACGCCATCGTCATTCCGCGCCAACGCTTGCCTTGCTCTTGGCGCGGCAACACCTCACGGGCGCAGTGATCATGCCAGCAGGTCAGACCCTGCCGGACTGTCGCCCCGTTGCTCCGATCCTTGGATCGGCGCCGTTCCCCCGTCCGCACCGCTCGCCTCCTCCCCCGCCTCACTTTTCAGCGGGCACCCGAGCTGCTCCCTTGTCGGCCTCTATCGCTTCTGCTTGCTCCACTCGAGAAATTGACGGAACAACCGATCCTGCTCAGCCGGATCGAGCGGCGCCGCACGTGCCGCCTGGGTCCGCGCCAACGAGGGATCCACGAGGCTGCCGGTCGCCTTCGCCGTAGCCTTGTCGATCAGCTCCTGCGCCGGTGGATATCGAGTCCATCCGGGAATCGTGCCGGCAATATTCATTTCCTTCCACTTCGGCTGATACGGAGGCTGCCGCAGCTTGTCGAAGCGCTCGAACAGATACTCGATGAAGCGCACGCTGCGCCGATAGCGGTCGTTGTTGGTGTTGGCGTTCCAGTTGAACACGGCCAGCAGCGCCGTAACCGAGATCGTCTGGACGCTCTCGCCCTTGGGGATGAGATTTGGATAGTCGGCGTTGGTCAGCTCCGCCGGGACATAATAGTCCTCGAACTTCTCGCTGAACTCGAGCGGCAGGAACTTGTACCCCGGCTCCGGCTTGATGGCCGTGAACAGCGAATTGGGCTTGCCGACCACGTGGATGATGGCGGCAACCTCGCCCTTCTTCATTTGTTCGAGCGCGATCGCGTTGTTGACGAACAGCCGCTCGACCTGCAGTCCGAGGCGATCGAACACGATGCCGCCGGTGTAATTGGCCGCGCTGCCGACGGTGTTGAAGTTGACCTTCTTGCCAACGAGATCCTGCAGGGAGTTGATCTCCGGGCGCACGTAGATGTGCAGCTCGCCCTGGAACATCGGCATCACATAATTGACGCGCTTCTCGATGCCCGGAATTTTCAGCACGTTCTTGAAGTGGTCGAGCACGTCCGCGTACGTGATCGAGAAGTCGACGCCCTTGAGATAGATGAGGTCGCTGACGTTGCCGACGGCGCCGTAGCTGACGATCGGCAACACCCGCATATTGTCGCCGTCGTCCAGCGCCCGACCGAGGTCGGCGGCGTAGCGAATGAATGTGCCCTCGAGCAATCCGCCCGCAAGCCCGACGGTCCAGTTATTGATGACCGCGGCCCGCTCGGCTTCGTCTTGTGCCACTGGTTTCGGCGGTATCGGCAACGCCCGCCGCGGCGCCTTGCCCTGCGCCTGCGCCACGACGATGGGCGCGACCGCGGCCCCTGGCCGCTCCTGGGCGATGACGACTTGAGACGAAAACAGTCCAGTGAAAAGAGCACCAGCGCCGATCAGTAGAGCACGCACACTAAAATCCCCCTGACTCTCCCGTCGTCGACACGAACTCACGCGTTCGCTTCGGCAACGGATCTGCACTCAAGAGACGTCGCAAAACGCCCCTTCAAATACTGTCACCGCACATGTCATTGCCTCAATGTGGCAATGATATGATCTCTGCGTTGATCTGCCGCGTGCGACATCACCGCTGATCACAATCGATACCACACAACGTGCGCCAATTCACGCGCTTAGAAGCCCGCGAGCACGCTCTTGCCGATGCTCGTGCTGCTCTCGACGGCGGCGTGCGCACGGCGCAGGTTGGCTGCATTGATCGCGCCAAAGTTTTCACGCGCGGTCGTTCGCAGCACGCCGCTGTCGACGAGCGCGGCGACTTCGCTGAGGATGCGATGCTGTTCGGCGATGTCCGCCGTACCGAACAGCGAGCGCGTGAACATCAGCTCCCAATGCACCGACACGCTCTTGCGCTTGAACGGGACGACATCGAGAACCTTGGGGTCGTCGATCAACCCGAACGCCCCCTGCGGCGCGATCACGTCGGCGATCGCCTTCTGATGCTGCTCGGTGGCGGTGAGGCCCGCCACGTAGCGTACTTGCGGAATCCCGATCGCCTTCAGTCCGTCCCCGAGCGGCATGCGATGGTCGATGACATGGTGCGCGCCCATCGCGCGGCACCAGTCCCGCGTCTCCGGCCGCGACGCCGTCGCGATCACCGTGAGCCCCGTCAACCGGCGCGCCATCTGGGTCAGGATCGAGCCGACGCCGCCGGCCCCGTTGATAATCAGGATCTCGCCACCCGCCGTCTTGCTTCCGTACGGAACGCCGAGGCGGTCGAACAGCAGCTCCCACGCCGTCAATGCCGTCAGCGGCAGCGCCACCGCATCGGCAAACGACAGGCTCTCCGGTTTCAGGCCGACAATGCGCTCGTCGACCGCTTGCAACTGAGCATTGCTGCCCTGGCGATCGATGGCGCCGGCATAGAAGACAGCGTCGCCCTTCTTGAAGCGCGTGACCTCCGGGCCGACCGCCTCAACAACGCCCGCCGCATCGAAGCCGAGCACCGTGACCTGCCCCTCGGGCGGCGCAGCCCGCACCCGCACCTTCACGTCGACGGGGTTGACCGACACCGCTTCGACGCGGACCAGCAGGTCGTGCGGCCGGAGGTCCGGCGTCGGCAACTCGACATCGACAAGCGAGGCCTCATCGGTGATCGGCAGCGAACGACGATAGCCGACAGCTTTCATGGGCGTGATCTTTCCGGTTGGCGTGGTCGCCACGCGAGGATGCGCGAACGGTAGCGCACACAGCAGGACCGGCAAAGCGCTTCGGCGCTCCCTACGGGCACGATGCAGGCGGGTCGAACGGCCGGCATCGATCTCGCCGAGCCTTCGGCCACCATCCCAAACGATTGCTTTAGCCGACCGCCTTAACGGCGATTGCACAATGGAGGTTGCGGAAGCCGGCGCTGGCGGCATCTAATGGCACTGCGATAGCGATCCTTATGATGCTGAGCAGCACGCTGATGTAGAAGCCCACGCCACCCGCGCAGCGGCAGGGACGGACCCATGATATACATCGTGCTGATTGCCGTGATCGGCATCCTGCTCTTTCATTCGACCGGCGCGGTGGCGCCATCGGACGTCGCGATAGCCTACGGGCTGTTGGCGCTTGCCGCCGCACCGGCTGTCGGTATCCACGAGGCCTGGACGAAACAACGGGGCGTGCTTGGCTGGATCGTCAATATCGTCGTCTCGCTCGTCGGCCCTGTTCTGTTTGCCCCCATCGGGGGCATGGTTGTCGTATTGATACTGAGCCCGTTTATGGACAGCTCGTCGCTGGCGGCCACGGGAGGCGCCGTGATGTATTTCGCGGTCGCCGGCATCATGCTGGTCACGCTGCTGAGCGCGTGGGTCGCGCTGTGGATCATCAACCGCTGGCGATGAGTTGGTTCGGCATTTTACATCGTTGATTTGACTGGCGACCCCGGCAGGATTCGAACCTGCGACCTACAGATTAGGAATCTGTCGCTCTATCCTGCTGAGCTACGGGGCCTGAGCGAGTGTACGCGGCGGGGCCACACTTGCGCGTTTCGCGTTGGCCGGTCAAGCTGATGGTCGAGCTTCCCCGGCGCCCCCTCGGACAAGCCCCGCAACCTGTGCCCCAGCCGCATGGCGGCGCGCGGCATCATCCCTTGCCCCCGCCCCCCGATCGCGCGATCCTGGAGCGGATGAGCCGCGTCCCTATCGCGCGGCGCCGCACGGCCGTCCGGGAGATACCACACCCATGCTTCTCGACCGCAATCACGCCGTCCCCAAACTCGTCGGCGACCCCAAGCATTTCCTCATGATCGCCGGCCTCGCCGGGACCGCCTACGAGCTCGCGTCGATGACCGACGACGGTGACAACCTGTTCGCGCTCGGTGGCGCCATGGGCGCGGCGCTGTCGATGGGGCTCGGCCTGGCACTGGCGCAGCCGGCGCGGCGCGTCCTGGTCGCGACCGGCGACGGCGAGTTGCTGATGAACGTCAGCGCCCTCGCGACGGTCGGTATCATGGCGCCGCCCAACCTCGCGATTCTGTGCGTCGACAACGGCCATTACGGTGAGACCGGATTTCAGCGCAGCCATACCAGCCTCGGCGTCGATCTCGAGCGCATGGCGATCGGCGCCGGCATCAGATCGACGATGACGGTCGAGCGCGAAGACCAGCTCGCGGCCGGCGCCGAGATGCTGCGCGACAGCAAGGACACCTGCTTTGTCGTCGTTCGCGTCTCGACCGCCGAACCGCCGAAGGACAAGCTGTCGTTCGACGCGCCGGCGGCCCGCACGCGCTTCCGCAAGGCACTGCACATCAAGGCCTGAGAGCGCGGTCAACGCGCCGGACGCAGGCATCCAAGGGAGGAGATCGATATATGGCTCGCAAGCCATTGCGCCAACGCGTGCTCGCCGGCGAAACCGTGCTCGGCGGCATGATCTTCGAACTCATCGCGCCCGGGATCCCGCAACTCCTCGTGCTCTCGGGCGCGGAGTACGTCATCTACGACATGGAGCACACCGGCACGTCGCTCGAGACGATCAAGGCGCAGATCGCCTGCTGCCGCGGGTTGCCGATCGCACCGATGGCGCGAGTGCCGCGCGGCGAGTACCACTTCCTCGCCCGCGCCCTCGACATCGGCTGTCATGGCGTGATGATCCCGATGGTCGAAAGCGTCGAGCAGGCCCGCGCGATCACCGAGGCCACCCACTATCCGCCGCGTGGCCGGCGCGGCGCCGCGTTCGGCTTCGCCCATGACGACTATGCGCCCGGCGACCCCAAGGCGAAGATGAAAGTCGCCGACGCCCGCACGCTCGTGATCGCACAGATCGAGACCGAGCGTGGACTCGACAATGTCGATGCGATCGCCGCCACCGACGGCATCGACGTGCTTTGGCTTGGTCATTTCGACATGACCAATTTCCTCGGCATTCCCGGGCAGTTCGACAATCCGAAATATACGGAGGCCGTCGAGCGCATCGTCGCGGCAGGCCGCAAGCATAAAAAGGGCCTCGGCTTCATGGCCGCAAGCGAGGACTGGGCGCGCGACTACAAGAAGCGCGGCTTCAACATGTTGGCCGCCGGGCCGGATCAGGCACTGCTCGCCGCCGGCATGCGCGGCATCCTCGCGAGCGTGGCAGACGCGTGATGGCATCCGAGGTCGGCGCGACGTGAACGACAGCCGACCCGATCCGCTCGAAGACCGCGCGCCGGCCTACGCCACGCTCGCCGCCTTCAATGTCGTGTTTATTTCTCTCATCGGCGCCTCGACGCTGATGCTGTCGCTCGGCGTCCTCGCACCGATGATGATGGCGAGTGCGGGAATGCCGCCCGCTGCCTACGGTCTGCTCGCCGGCGCCTCCGGGCTTGGCTCGGTCTGGCTCTATATGGCCAACTCCGCCTTCACGTTGCCGCTGGGACCGGTGCGGGCGCTGATCGGCGGCGTCGTCATCGGCGTCACCGGAGCCATGCTGATCGCGACCGGAATATATGCCCTCATGATCGTCGGCGCGCTGCTGGTCGGCTTCGCCTACGCGACGACATCGCCGGCCGGCAGCCAGATCCTCGCCGAGAACACGCCGCCCTATCGGCGCAACCGCATCTTCTCTTTTCGCCAGGCCGGCGTGCCGCTTGGCGGCGCGATCGCCGGCCTCGCCGGCAGCGCCGTCGCGGTGCAGTACGGCTGGCGCGTCGCGCTCGCCGCGATCGTCGTGCTCCTGCTTGTCACCAGCATTCCGCTCCTGATGGGATCGCGCCGCTTCAATGGGAGTTCCGATCGGCCACGCTTTCGCTTCGCCGCGCTCTTCGCGATCTCCAATCTGCGGCAGCCCTTTCTGACCGTCGCCGGCATCCCGGGACTGCGCCTGGTGGCCCTCGGCAGCATCGGCTTCGCGACCGTCCAAGGGACACTCAACGCGTTTTTCGTCACCTACCTCGCCAACGGCCTCGGCTACGACCTCAAGCTGGCCGGCTTTCTCTATGCGCTCAATCAGGCGACCAGCGTCGCCGGCCGCGTGATCTTCGGACTGGTTGCCGATTGGGTCGGATCGACTCGCCTCGTGCTCTGCTCGCTCGCGGTGATGTCATCCGCATCGGCGATCGCAATCGCCTCGATCGGCGCGGATTGGTCGACGCCGGCCCTCATCGTCGTTGCCGTCGCCTCCGGCCTCTCCGTCGCAACCTGGAACGGTCTGTGGATCGCGGAAGTCGCCGCTTTGTCGCCGGGCCGGGTCAGCGAAGCGACGGCCGGCGCCACATTCTTTCTGTTCGGCACCTACGTCGTCGTGCCCCCGGTCGCCGGCCTCGTGATTGCGTGGTTCGGCTACCGCGCGGCGTTCGGCATGGTCGCCGCGTGCGTCCTTCTGACAGGCATCGCGCTGGCGATCGGCTGGCGCGGGCAAATGCGGAGTTAGGGCGAGAGCTGGCAACCGCAATGCATGACCGTTCTGGCTGAGGCGTGCTATTTTTGCTCGGCTTAGAGCAACTTTGCCGTATCGCTGCAGGTGCAGCGCGATTAGAGCAGCAAGCATGATCTCCTTCGTGAGCGGTGACATCTTGCAGGCGAGCGAGCAGTACATCGCTCAGGGGGTCGCCGAGGGCAATCAAGAGGGCCTGGGAACAGGTCTCGCGCTGAAGATATCGACCCGATGGCCAGCTGCGCAGTCCGCGTTCAAACGTCATTGCCGGTCAGGAACATTCACCGGCGGCTCGCTTTGGGCGTTTGCGCCAACCGACAGCACGCCCGGCATCATCTATTTGGCGACCCAACCGGACATGTACCACGCGACACTTCCCTACCTCAGGAAGTCGATCCGCAATCTGGCGTCATGGACGCAGAAGAATGACGTAGAGTCTGTCGCGCTGCCAAAGATCGCGGCCGGGCTCGGCAAACTATCCTGGACCGATGACGTGCGACCGATGCTCATTCGATATCTTGATAACGGTGACTGTAAATTCGTTGTCTATGAACACTACACTCAGTCGATGGAAGACGAGTAGCGATCGACTCGGCTTAAAGCGGGCCTTCAAATCCGAGTAGCCGTACTCAAGTATACCCCTCTTCGATCGAGCTGCGGATCGCGACGTCCAGCGCCGCGCGATCGAGAAGCCCGATCGGATTGTCACGCGATGGGCCAAAGCGACGCGCGTGAATGGCGCGCTCGCGCGACACCGTCTCCAGCCGCTCGAGTTCGGCGAGCGGATCGGCGTGATCGTCGACCCGAATATCGAGAAACGGACTGTCTTCACCGTCGTGGATGAGCAAGGCCGCTGATTGCTTGCCGCGCTTGTCGCCGCCCGCTGCTTCTCCAGCCTTCATCGCTGCGATCAGCCGCTGCGCAAACGGCTTGCTCATCGCCGCCTCGAAGGCATCCGCGCTCGCCGATATGACTTGCGGCCCCGCCAGCATGTTACCGGCAATCGACAGCGTACCGCGCGCGAGATGCCCGCACCACGCAACGCACGCTGCCCCGGTCGCTGCGGCAAACCGGCCCTCGCGGTCCATGACGTGAACCTGGCGATGATCCCGTCCACCGTCGGACAGCATCAACATTCGCACCGCATCCTCGGCGGTTGCACCGGCCGTCAACAGCGCCAGCCCGCGCGGCCCGAAGAACGGGTTCGTCATTGCCTGCGAGCAGATCGCGCCGACGCCCGTCTTGATGTTGGGGACGCGCGCGCCGACCGCGAAATTGCAGGTCGCCACTGCGATGCCGATACGGCCGGTCGCCTTGTCTCGCGCGATGATCGACCACGTCATGCCGCCAGCCCCGTCCCTACGCGCTACGCTCGTCGGCGAGCACCTTGGCAACCGCCGGCCGCGCTTCCATCCGCTTGAAGTGATCCGCGACCTTGGGGAAGCGCTTGATGTCGACGCCATCGCGGCCGAGCCAGTTCGCCATCGTATAGAGATAGGCATCGCCGACCGAGAAGGTCTCGCCCATCACCCACGGCCCCTTGAACATGCGCGTCTCGATGATCTCGAACTGGTCGCCCATGTTCTTCGTCACCTTCAGCTTCAAGGCTTCGACGACGGCGGGATCGTCGGACCACCGTCCGCCACGGGCGCCATGGGCGTGCGAGACGTGGACCGTCGAACATAGATAGCTGTTGAACGCCTGCAACTCGGCGAACGCAAATGGATCATCGATCGGCGCGAGATTGGCGCCGCGATGCGTCTGCGCGATGTAGGCAAGGATCGCTGGAGTCTCGGTGAGCACGCCACGATCGGTCACTAACGTCGGCACGCGACCCTTGACGTTCAGAGCGAGATAGTCGGGCTTCGTCTGCTGGCCAGACTTCAGATCCATCCGGATCGCCTCGTAGTCGGCGCCCGCTTCCTCCAGCGCGATATGCGAAGCAAGCGAACAGGCGCCGACGCCGTAGTAGAGCTTCATCATAACCGTTTCCCCCTTTAGCTGTGAATGGCCCGCCCGTACGCGTCGAGCACGCTCTCATGCATCATCTCGGACAACGTCGGATGCGGGAAGACTGTGTGCATCAGGTCTTCCTCGGTCGTTTCGAGATCCATGGCAATGACAAAGCCCTGAATCAACTCGGTCACCTCGGCGCCGATCATGTGCGCGCCGATGAGCTGGCCTGTCTTGGCGTCGAAGATGGTTTTGACCATGCCCTCGGGCTCGCCCAGCGCGATCGCCTTGCCGTTGCCGGCAAAGGGGAAGCGGCCGACCTTGATCTCGCGGCCCTGCTCTTTTGCCTTCGCCTCGGTCAAGCCGACGCTGGCGACCTGCGGATGACAGTAGGTGCACCCGGGAATGCGCAGCTTGTCCATTGCGTGGGTGTGCATTCCCTTGATCGTCTCGACGCAGATGACGCCCTCGTGCTCGGCCTTGTGCGCCAGCATCGGCGGCCCCGCGACGTCGCCGATCGCATAAATGCCGGCAACATTGGTTCGGCCGAGACCGTCGGTCACGATCGTGCCACGCTCGAACTTGACGCCGAGCTTCTCGAGCCCCAACCCTTCGACGTTGCCGACGACGCCAACCGCCGAAATCACCTTCTCGAATTCGGCCGTCGTCCGTTTGCCCTTGTCGTCCTCGATGGTTGCGACAACGCCCGCGCTCTTCTTGTCGAGCGCGACGACCTTGGCGCCAGTGAGGATCTTCATCCCCTGCTTCTCGAACCGCTTTCGGGCATGGGCCGCGATTTCCGCATCCTCGACCGGCAGAATCTGCGGCAGCAGCTCGACCACCGTCACGTCGCAGCCCATCGTGCGATAGAACGAGGCGAACTCGATGCCGATGGCGCCAGAACCGACGACAAGCAGCGATTTCGGCATCGCCTGCGGAATCATGGCCTCGAAATAGGTCCAGACCAGTTTGCCATCGGGTTCGAGGCCAGGCAGCGCGCGGGGCCGCGCGCCGGTCGCGACGATGATGTGCTTGGCCTCGTAGGTGCCGGCGCCAAGAGTGCCCGAGGGCGGCGGGATCTGCGGCTGCATCGGCGCCTTCTTCGATGCCGCCACCTGGATCCGTCCCGGGCGCTCGATCACCGCTTCGCCCCAGATCACCGAGA
>LNEA01000577.1 GCA_001464855.1 Rhizobiales bacterium Ga0077530 | reverse complement strand
AACGACGACGGGCGCGATGGCGGCAGTGGCGACGATGGTGGTGAGGATTGCGGCGGCGTCGGTTGTGGCGCCGTCACCGAGGATTCCCCGTGGCGGGCGATCCGTGCCGCCTTGCCGCGCTCATACAGCCGGGCGACGTCCTTTAGGCTGTCCTGGATCAGCTTGACCCGCGTCGCGCTCGCCGGATGCGTCGACATCCACTGCGGCGGTGCACCCTTGGCCGCGGCCTCCATCTTGCGCCACAGCGTGATCCCGGCCGCCGGGTCGTAGCCCGCGCGCGCCGCCAGCTCCATGCCGATCAGGTCGGCTTCCTTCTCGTCGTCGCGCGAGAATTTCAGCGTCAGCAGGCTGCTGCCCGCGGCGCCGATGGCCTCGCCCGCCTGTCCGAACAGCAGCGACCCGACGAGGCGGCTGCCGATCTGCGTGATATGCGTGCGCCATTTCGTGGCCCATGATCATCGCGGCTTCGTCGTCGGTCAGGCGGAGCTGCTCGAGGATGCCGATGAAGAAGGCGATCTTGCCGCCCGGCAGGCAGAACGCGTTGATATTGCGGGAGGCGATGAGCGAGACCTCCCAGGTCCATTCCTTGGCGCGCGGATTCCACTTCTCGACGTGAGGCAGGATATCGTCGAAGATCCGCTTGAGGCGCTGCGCCTGCGGATGGGACGGCGGCAACAGCGCCCGCTTGGCATTTGCCTGGTTCTTGAGCGCGACGTATTGCTGCGCGCCCGCATTCTCGATCTGCGCGACAGGAATCAGTCGGCGCACAAACGAGGCACGCCCGACCTTCACGCCCTCACCCTCCTGCGCGACCACGATCGCAATCGAGCTGGAAGCGAGTACTGCCGCCGCAAGCGCAACGGCTAGCCACAGTCGGCGCATGATGCTCTCTCCCGCTTCCGAATCTCGGCTGCAGCCTACCGCGACGTCTGGCCTGCCCGCTACAGCAGCCGCATCTGCCCTCCCTGCGGAACCGGCGGCGTGAATAGATCGGTGCGCAACTTCAACGAGCGCTCGTTGATCCCGAGACGCTTGCACGCGAGGCGGAAGCGGGTGGCGATCTGCGCAGCATAAGGGCCGGTACCGCGCTGGCGAATGCCGAATTCCGAGACGTAGTCGCGCCCGCCGTGCATCGAGCGCAGCACAGAAATCACGCGCGCCGCGCGGTGGGGGTGGTCCGTCTCCAGCCACTCCCGGAACAGCTCCTTCAACTCCAGCGGCAACCGCAGCACAACGAACCCCGCTTCCCGCGCGCCCGCAGCATGAGCAGCTTCAAGGATGGCCTCGATCTCGCTGTCGTTGAGCGCGGGAATGATGGGCGCGACCATGACGGAGACGGGAATGCCGGCGTCGGTCAACCGCCGGATCGCCTCGATACGCTTTGACGGTGTCGCCGCGCGCGGCTCCATGCTTCGTGCAAGATGCCGGTCAAGGCTGGTGGTCGAGATGGCGACCTTGACCAGCCCGCGTGTCGCCATCCGCGCGAGAATGTCGATGTCACGGACGACGCCCGCCGATTTGGTGACGATCCCGACCGGGTGCGAGGTGGCATCGAGCACTTCCAGGACGCGTCGCGTGATGCCGCGCTCGCGCTCGATCGGCTGATAGGGGTCGGTGACGGCGCCGAGCGCAATCGTCTGGGGGACGTAGTTGCGCCGCGCCAGTTCCTGCTCCAACAACTCCGGCGCATTGACCTTGGCGTAGATCTTGGTCTCGAAGTCGAGGCCCGGTGAGTGGCCGAGGTAGGCGTGCGTCGGCCGCGCGTAGCAATAGATGCAGCCGTGCTCGCAGCCGCGGTAGGGATTGATCGACTGGCTGAAATTGAGATCGGGGCTGTCGTTGGTCGAGATGATGCTCTTGGCGCGTTCGTCCGTCACCTCGGTGCGGAAAGCGTCGAGTGTCGCCAGCGTCTCCCAGCCGTCGTCATACTCCTCCCGCTTACCGGCGTCGTAGCGACTCGAGCGGTTGGATCGCGCGCCGCGACCGCGACGGCGCTCGGCGTCCGGACGCAGCGCTGCACGGTCGTCGCCAGCCGCCTCATCCAATGGCTCCGGGTCGATGCTGCGGTCCTCGTCGTGCGCCATGCTTGGCTCCTGGGGTCATGCAACCCATATCATCGCGTCTCGAACATAACAAGAACATTCGGCTTTCCTGCAACGCACTGTCCGGGAGGTACGGATAGTTCGCGTTCAACGTTTGACGCATCCCGCGGGCGCGCTAATCCTGTCGATTGTGCGACTGCGAACGCGCGGTACTGCAGGGCTGTTCGGATGATTTCTGTCGTCATTCCCACACTGAACGCCGAGGAGGGGCTTTCCGCCTGCCTGTCGGCGCTCGTGCCAGCGGCCGTCGAAGGCTTGGTGCGCGAGGTCATCGTGGTCGATGGTGGCTCGAGCGATCGAACGCTGAAAATCATCGAGCAATCCGGGGCCGAGGTCGTGCACTCGGCGCCCGGGCGCGGCGAGCAGCTCAGCGTTGGCGCCGCGCAGGCGCGCCAGCCGTGGCTGTTGTTCCTCCATGCCGACACAGTGCTGGAGACGGGCTGGGATCGCGACGTCTATGCCTTGATCGAACGCGTCGACAGCGGCCGGCGAGAGGCGACCGCGGCCGCGTTCCGCTTCACTCTGGACGATCAGGGCTTCTGGCCGCGCATGATCGAGTTTGGCGTCGCTGTTCGGTGTGCGCTGTTTCGCATGCCCTACGGCGACCAGGGTCTGCTGATCCCGCGATCGCTCTATCAGCGTGTCGGTGGCTACAGTCGATTGCCACTGATGGAGGATGTCGATCTCGCGCGCCGCATCGGTCGCCGACGCATCATGGTGCTGCGCTCGCGCGCGGTGACGAGCGCGGTGCGGTATCGCCGTGACGGGTATTTCCGCCGCAGCGCTCGCAATCTCTCGTGTCTCACGCTGTTCTTCCTGCGGGTGCCGCCCCGCGTGATCGCGCGCCTTTACGGCTAGCGCGCCGCCCGCCGTTCAACAGTGCGTGAGTGGCGCCACGCAAGTCATGCAATTGAGCAACGACGTAGCTAGCGTGGCGCCGGGCGTTCGGCCCGTGACCGGGAGAAAACAATGACAGAGATGACGCGCCGCAGTTTCGTCCTTTCGGCTGCGGCCGCAGGTGCTGCGTTCGGCCTCGACGGGCCGCTGGCCTTTTACACATCAGCCCAGGCGCAAGGCGCCAACCCCCTCGGGGTGCCGCAGGCGCTGGCCGACCAGGGCTTTGCTAAATTCAAGGTCGGCGACATCGAGGTGATCCAGATCTACGACGGTCACTGGGAGAAGCCGCACGACGAAAAGTTCATCCGTAATGCGACGCTCGATGAGACGAAGGCGGCGCTGAAGAAGGCGAGCCTGACCGACGCCTTCGTGCCGATTCCATTCACGATCACGGCGATCCGGGTGGGTGGCCGCACGATCATGTTCGATTCGAGCACAGGCGGGCAGCTCGCACCGACCGCCGGCCGCCTCGTCGTCAAGAATCTCGCGGCGGCCGGCATCCAGCCGAGCGACATCTCGACCATCGTCGTCACGCATTTCCATCCCGATCACATCTGGGGTCTGATGGCGAAGGAAACCAACGCGCAGATCTACCCGAATGCCGAGATCATCGTTCCGGAAGCCGAATACAAGCATTGGACGGCGGAAGGTTTGGTCGAGAAGGTTCCCGAAGGTGCGAAAGGCATGGTGCGGCGGATCCAGGCGACGCTGCCGACGTGGAAGAATGTGAAACCGGCGGCGGCCGGCACTGAAGTGGCCGCTGGCATCCGTTCGATCGCGACGCACGGCCATACGCCGGGGCATACGTCGTACCTCGTCAACTCCGGCAGCGCGTCGCTGATCGTGGCCGGCGATGTGACGAACATTCCGGCGTTGAATATGGCCAATCCAGGTTGGCAACTCGCGTTCGACGCCATTCCCGATATGGCAGAGGCCGGGCGCCGCAAGCTCATGGACCAAGTCGTCGCCGACAAGTCGATCATGACAGGCTATCACTGGGGACTGCCGGGCGCCGGCACGATCCAGAAGGATGGCAGCGGCTATGCGATGGTCCCGGTCAAGGTTTGACGTTCGGCAGACGGCCGCATGAGCCGTCCGCTCGACCGGATTGCGCGAAACGAGGCGTCGCCAAAACCGGCGGCGCCTTTCGCCTGCCGACTCGTCATCATGGCCAAGGTGCCGATCGCAGGGCGGGTCAAAACTCGGCTGGCGCGCGAGATCGGCGTCGTCGGTGCGACGATGTTTTATCGCGTGGCGATGCGGAACGTGATCGCGCGGCTGGCGAGGCAGCCGTTCTGGCGCGCGACGGTTATCGTCGATCCCGACACGGGCGCGACGAGTCGGATGCTGCCAACCGGTGTCGCGCGCGCGGGGCAGGGACGCGGTGACCTCGGGGTGCGGATGCAGCGGCCGATGCGGATGCTGCCACCCGGCCCCGTCTGCCTGATCGGGACGGATGTGCCGGATATTTCTGTGGCCGACATCCGTCGCGCGTTTCGGCAGCTCGGGCGCGCCGATGCTGTCTTCGGGCCCGCCGAGGACGGGGGATTCTGGCTGGTCGGCCTCAAGCGAACGCCGCGCGTGATTGATCCCTATCGTGGCCGCGTGCCCTGGTCGCAGGCAGATACGCTGGAGCGAACGCTCGCCAACCTCGCCGGACGCCGCGTCGGCTTCACGGTGCGCCATCACGACGTCGATTCGGCTTCTGATCTCTCCCGCAATGGCGGGCGCTACGCACGTCGCGTCCCGCCGTTGCCTTCCTGCTAACGACCTCGCGGGCGCCTTGTGCTATCGCCGATGGCATGACGGGGCGACTGATTCGCATCATCGGGATCGATCCGGGGCTGAGGCGCACCGGCTGGGGCGTCATCGACAGCGATGGCGTGCGGCTGATCTACATCGCGAGTGGTCACGTCACGTCGGATGCGAAGGATGACCTCGCGTACCGCCTGCGCGAGCTGTTCGATGGACTGACCAGCGTCATTGCCTCGTTCCAGCCGCACGAGGCGTCGATCGAAGAGACTTTCGTCAACGATAACCCGCGCGCGGCGCTCAAGCTTGGGCAGGCGCGCGGCATGGCACTGCTGGCGCCGGCCGCCAAGGGGCTCGCAATCGCCGAATATTCGCCCAACGTCATTAAGAAGACCGTGGTTGGCGCGGGCCACGCGGAGAAGCGCCAGATCCAGGCGATGATCGGCTTCCTCCTGCCGAAGGCGCGTTTCGAGAGTGCTGACGAGGCGGACGCGCTGGCGATCGCCATCTGTCACGCCAACCATCGCTCGAGCCCGGTCGCGCGCGCCGCGCGGGCGTTGCGGGAGGCCGCGAAATGATCGGCAAGTTGAAAGGTATCGTCGACGCGATCGGCGAGAGCCATTGCATCATCGACGTCAACGGCGTCGGCTACGAGGTTCAGGCATCGGCGCGAGCGTTGCGTACGATGGAACTCGGCCAAACCGCGACGCTGGTCATTGACACCCACGTGCGCGAGGACGCGATCCGCCTGTTCGGCTTCGTGAGCGAAGTCGAGCGGAGCTGGTTTCGAACGCTGCAGGCCGTTCAAGGTGTCGGCTCGAAGGTCGCGCTCGCGGTACTCGGCACGCTGTCGTCGCAGGATCTCGCCAACGCCATCGCGCTCGGCGATTGGGCGACGGTTGAGCAGACACCGGGCGTCGGGAAGAAACTGGCGCTGCGCATTGTCCTGGAACTCAAGGACAAGGCGCCGGCGCTGGCAGTGGCCGGCCTGCACGTGCCAGCCGTGGCCAGCGGTGCCGGGAAGGGCGCGTCGAAGGGCGCCGCTGAGTCCGCTGAAATGCACGCCGCCGCCGAGGCGATCTCCGCGCTCACAAATCTTGGCTACAACCCCGCGCAGGCCTCGCAAGCCATCGCCATTGCCGCCCGCGATCTCGGCACCGAGGCCGATACCGCGAAGCTGATACGTCGAGGGTTGAAGGAACTGGCGAGGTGACTGCTCCCTCAGTTGGAGTAAAACAGCCAGTCGTACTGCCCCAGCAATGACGGGACGAACCGCGTTTCGCGCAGCCACGGAAAGCGCGCGAACGCCTCGCGCGTTGCGGGCAGGGCGGAGGTATAGAGCAGGTACGTGATGCGCACCTGACGCGGGTTCCTGGCCAGCGACGCCTCGAGGTTGCGCAGCACGGCAGCCGTCACGTCGGCGTCGAACGGGTGGTAGAAGTGCAGCAGCAGGTTGGTGTCGGGATAGTCGATCCTGGTCGCGTCGAGCGTCAGGATGCGGACGTCGCTGCACTTGCGCGATGAGGCGGGAAAGATTTCGACATTGCGCCGGGCGATCTCGGTCAGCGCTTCGGACAGGTCGACGCCGAGTGCGCTCTGAAACGGATACTGCGCCGCGCCGAGCACTACGCGGCCTTTGCCGCAGCCAAGATCGACGAATGAATACTGCCGATGATCGATGCCGATATTTTCGAGCATCCAGCGCGTCACGCGCTCCGGCGACGGCAGATACAGGATAGCCTGCTCCTGCCGCTCGCTGTCGGCGTAACCGAGCTTCTTGCTCTCCACCTTCCCGGCGGTGTCGGTGCCGAAGCGCCGGTCGAACCCATCATCGTGCTCAGCCTGGTAAGCCGTCTTTTTGCCGACGCTGCTGACGAGCATGCCGGCGACGTCCAGCACGGTGCGGGACAGCCCCCTGCTCGCGAGAGAATAGTTGAGCCTGCTGAGCTTCGTCGCGAGATCGGCCACGCGGCCTCCTATTTTTAACAGTGTCGGTGAAAAGCGCGAGTCAGTCAGTATGTGTTGCGAGCGGAAAGGAGAATTGACGTT